>JAYEIY010000138.1:0-2281 GCA_034660375.1 Verrucomicrobiota bacterium | reverse complement strand
ACCTTTTTTTTGCATGAGGATATGCAAAGTACCTTTTTTTTGCATGAGGATATGCAAAGTACCTTTTTTTTGCATGAGGATATGCAACAGAACTTTAGGTTATAGAGTAATTCAGATTTTCTTTTTCTTATCCACGATAGGGAATCTGAGTTGCGTGTTCGTCAGCCTCAAACCGATGAGTTCTGGTATTTAATTTTCCCATTCGCGTGGGGATGGATCGTGGCAAAAGAGGCAGATGATTTTTTTGATTTAATTTTCCCTATTCGCATGGGGATGAACTGGATGGACTCAATAATGGAGATTTATTCTATTTTGACCTTCATACTAAAGAATATACAGGTCAGTTGAAAATACTAAAAGGAAGGAATTAAACTTTTTCTTTGACTACCTGGAAGCCTTCAACCACACATAATCCTAAGAAACGCAGTTGAAATGCTATTTATTCCTATTTTTGAGGTTAAATTTGTAAAATAGGCGTCAATCCATTGGGCTAGAATTTTTTGTTTTTTTTAAATTATCTGTAAAATCAAAAGCGAGGCAGAGCCTCGACACTCCAAAGTGCTTCGCACGAAAAAACTAACATTCTTCCTAATTAACCCCTGCACGAAAAGATTTAAAAGAGCCAAAACCTTTTCATACGGGTTTTGCATGCGTTCAAAATTAGAGATTTTGAACTTTATTTGAGATGAATACTGACTCGTTCATAATGATTTAAGGAAAATTGTGGTATTTTTTTGTTGTCTTATTTTCAAAATTCGAAGTGACATGCACTCATGTGTGTGTCTGTTGAATCAACTTGTTTAAGAATAGGTGGAGTTTTTCTGCATATTTCTTTTGTGTATTTACATCGTGGATGAAATGGACAGCCAGAAATCTTTTTTGTTGTAGTGCTTGCATCACCTTTTAAAATAGTTCTTTTCTTTTGTTTTTTTCTGGAAATTTTTGGGACTGCTGATATGAGTGCTTGTGTATAGGGGTGTTTCGGATTATCAATGAGGTTATCGGCTTTGCCATGCTCCATTATTTTCCCTAGATACATGACATAAATTCTATCGCTGATATGTCTTACGACGGCTAGATCATGAGCAATAAATAAATATGTTAAACCAAGATTTTTCTGTAATTCCTGGAATAAATTTATTATCTGTGCCTGTACGCTAACATCTAGGGCAGAAACAGGCTCATCTGCGATTATAAATTCTGGATTTACTGCTAGGGCTCTTGCGATGCCGATTCTCTGCCTTTGTCCTCCGCTGAATTCATGCGGATATCTTTTTAAGTGTTCTTCTTTCATTCCGACAAGAGACATGAGTTCACTCATGCGGTTTTTTTTTTCTTTTGGTGACATTGGAGTATGTATCTGGAGAACTTCATTGATGCAGCTTGATATATTCATGCGTGGATTCAGAGAACTGTAAGGATCCTGAAAAACCATCTGCATCTTTTTTCTTAGAGAAAAGAGGTCTTTTCCTTTGCTTTGTAAAACATCAATATTATTATAGGAGAAAGATCCGTTTTGTGGCTTTTCAAGTAAGAGAAGAGTTCTTCCAAGTGTTGTTTTCCCACAACCGCTTTCTCCAACTAAGCCAACGGTTTCTCCTTTGTTTATAGAAAGGTTTACTCCATCGACTGCTCTTATATATTCTTTCGGTTTAAAAAGACCTGATTTGACAGGGAAGTAAGTTTTTAGATTTGTAATATTTACAATAGGCATTTTTATTTTTCAGATTTTTTCTTTGCAGTAATGGTAAGTACATCCGTTTTTGAGATTTTTATTTTTTTTATTTTTTTCATATCGTAGTTTTTATCTTCCGAATTTAGGGAGGCGGAGAATGTGTAGTTTTCTGGAAGTGTTTTTAAATCCCAGTTCAGTATAATATTTTTATTTTCAAAGATTTTTCCATATAAATTCCAAATGACTACTTCGGAGAATGGGCGTATGTCTTTGTATAGGTAAAATTTATTATCGGGTGAGATAAAAGCTGTGTATCCGGTATTTATTCCAGGAGGTGGCGCCATGTCATCATAGTCTCTGTCAAATTTATCTGTTGCTTTTTCTGCGCATCCAAGAAAAACTTCCGCCAAGTGTCCTCCCTTGAGATTTATTTTTACAGAAAATGAATTTTTGTTACTTGTTCTTTTTGTTTTTTCAGCGTAAGCAAAGCTTACAAAAAGGATAGCGAAGAGTATTAATATTTTTTGTTTCATTTTTTTCTCTCTTTTTTTTTTAAAGTTTCAATTAGATATTGAAAAGCCTTTTTAAATTTGTTCGAAGGCTTTT
>JAYEIY010000137.1:0-2287 GCA_034660375.1 Verrucomicrobiota bacterium | reverse complement strand
ACTTTTGAAATCACTATGAATTTAACCCTTTTTTAATTTAAAGAGAAAATTAAAATGAAAATATATCCTTTATTGTTTACGCCTGTTTATGTTGAAAAAATGTGGGGTGGCTCTCTTATGAAGAAAAACTTTTTAAGAGATTATCCTAAGACAGAAGTTCCGATAGGAGAGTCTTGGGAAATAGTTGATAGAGATGATGCACAGAGCATTATTGAAAATGGGCAACTACAAGGACATACTCTTGGAGAATTAGTACAGAAAATACCCAAAGAACTCGTGGGCACACGCCATGATGCAAACAATCCTTTTCCACTGCTAATAAAAATCATTGATGCAGGAAAAAGACTCTCACTTCAAGTACATCCAGACAACAAAGTGTGCAAAGAATATCCGAATGCCGAGCCCAAAACTGAAATGTGGTACATCTTGGATTCCGAAAAAAAAGCTAAAATTTTTGCCGGATTAAACATGGCGGCTACACAAATAAAATTTAAAGAAACAATGAGTCAACCCGAAGTAGAAAATCTCTTAAATACATTTCCTTCAAAACAAAAAGATGCATACTTTATCCCGACAGGTAGAATACATGCAATAGGAGGCGGAAATCTTATTTTTGAAGTACAGCAAAATAGTGATACAACATACAGAGTTAGCGATTGGGGAAGGCTTGATCAAAGTGGAAAATCACGTGAACTCCACGTCAAACAAGCTCTAAAATCCATCCATTTTGAAGATAAAAAACTACCTAAAATAAGTGGTGATTCAACAGAAATCACAATGAATAAAAAAGTGCCAATTATAATGAACTGCCCATATTTCTATGTGGAAGAAATAAGATTGAAAAATATTTTTTTCGATACAACTAAGCCATACTCTTTCCAAATCCTTACCGCTTATGATAATCCCTTTACTCTAGTACATAATTCAATATCATATGAAATAGAAAAAGGACGTTCATGCCTATTACCAGCAGCCCTAGGGCAATACCGTATAATGCCGAACAAACCCGTAACCATAATACGAACAGCTTTAAAACGGCACTTCTAAAGGAAATTTCTTTATGACTACAAAAAAAGTTACAATAACAAATGAATACGGAATTCACTGCCGACCTTCTTCGGTAATTGTTAAAGAAGCACTTAAATATACGGGAACAATAACTATAAAATTCGGTACAATGGAAACAACATTATCCAGCATGATGGGGCTTTTATCGCTAGCAATCAAATGCGGTGATGAAATTGAACTCTTTGTAGATGGACCTGATGAAAAAGAAACAATAAAAAAATTCACAGATATTTTTGCTAAAAATTTTGATTTCCAAAGATAATCATTATGAAAAAATTTGTCCTTCTAGGAAGACATCTTGATGAAATAATCCCAATTTTGACAGATTTTTCTGTAATAATTACTGATAAAAATCCTGATGCAGTCATAACCTACGGCGGAGATGGCGCACTCCTCGGTGCAGAAAGAAAATATCCAGGCATCCCAAAATATCCCATCCGTGATGAAAGAATGAATCCAAAATGTAAAAAACATAAAGACAAATATATTATCAAGAAAATTGCTCAGGATAATCTAAAACCTACAAAGATGTACAAACTGATCGGAAAAGGTCCAAATAACGAAATCATTTCAGGATTAAACGATATAATTCTTCATAATGCCGATCCCAAAAGTGCTGTCCGATACAAATTAACGATAGATGACAAACATTTCCCACATCAAATTGTTGGAGACGGAGTTGTTATTGCCACCCCATTCGGAAGCTCTGCTTACTATAAAAGCATAACCCACAGTACATTTAATCTGGGAATAGGAATTGCATTCAATAATAGTACAGAGCCAATAAACCACATGGTTATAAATAAAAACTCTGTTGTCAAAATAACCGTAACCCGCGGACCGGCAATATTACTAGCTGATAATGATCCAAAAGTAATTAATATCCAAACAGGAGAGCATATCTACGTACATAATTCAGAAAAGTATGCAACAGTCTATGGTCTTGATATATTTCGATGCGAAGAATGCCTGAAACAAAGAAATCAATTCTGGAAAGAAAAAACGGATTATTTTCTATAAATAAACCCTGCACAAAAAGTCTTCGAGCGAAGCGGAAAAAACTTTTCGTGCAATGTCTAATTAGTGCCTGACCGAAAAGTATCTAACATACTGTGTATCAATGACTTAAAGCGACAAAAGAAGATGAATGTTTGCAGAAATAAGGTAAAAAAAGTTGATGAAATAAAAATTATTGTTTTGCAAAATTGTCATAACTTAT
>JAYEIY010000136.1:0-11581 GCA_034660375.1 Verrucomicrobiota bacterium | reverse complement strand
ATCCCTTTCAGGGATGAAGTAGGGTGTTATCTGATGTAACCTTTAAAAATTAAAAATTATTCCACCTCATCTAAGGTCAATTCTTAAACAAGAATCTCCGTTTTATCGACGATAGGGAAGTTAAATTGCTAATATGTTTTCTTTTGAGCAAGAAATTTAAATTACCGAGCAACTACTTTCCCTTTCTTTAGTAAAAAAGGGAATCTGAGTTGCGTGTTCGTCAGCCCAAAGGTGCAAAGACAACTAGAGGTTCAGTTGAAGTTTTTGAGAAATTTTCAGATGGACTTCTTGATCTTGAAGGGGTTTCGCATTTGATTTTGTTGTATCAATTTCATAATGCAGATGGTTATAAATTAGAAGTTATGCCATTTTTAGAGAATGTTATTCATGGAGTCTTTGCGACTCGTGCACCAAAACGACCCAATCCGATTGGAATGTCAATTGTTAAACTTATTAGCAAAACAGATAATGTTTTGGAAATAGAGGGTCTCGATGTTTTAGATGGAACTCCTTTAATCGATATAAAACCTTTTGTCCCTAATTTTGATGCTCAAACTGATGTAAAAGTAGGGTGGTTAGAGAAGCATAACAATAAAGTAAATAAGCATAAATCGGATGCAAGGTTTTTAAATGAGAAGATATAAAGCGATTGCTGTTTTTGGAGTATTATAAAAAGATATTCTAATATGGCTACTTTAAAATTATTAGAAATGGTAATAAAGGGATATCTCGATGCACATTCGTTATATATCAATGCAGATGGAGCTGGTCGCGATGATTCTGCAATAGTCCGTTAGCAGTAATATTCGTGTTTTTTATGGCAAAACTTTTGTCTAGCAATATTTATTGTAAAAGTAAAAGCGAGGCAGAGTCTTACTCCCTGTCGGGAGGCTCAGCCCTTCCCTTGCAAGATCGCTCGGGGGCTCGCTTTGTACTCCAAAAGGTCTATCGTAAATACAACATTTCTTGTTCTTTTTGCACGAAGTGCTTTGGAGTACTGTGCTACGCACAGCTTTTAATTTTAACAAAAATGTTTGCATAGTAAAAAGTTTCCATATAACATTTTCGGTTTATTCGGATTGGGCTATGGAAGGTTGAATTACAACACTTTGCTAACAGGCAGTAGATTAACGTATTCATCTCCTATTTTCCACCTAGAACGAGCAAGTGGAACAAAATTGAGTACAAAAGATTTTCTGCAATATCAATGAATTAGCGTGGCAAACCCCTTATATCTTTTGGCGTAATTGTAAATTTGATCGCTAATACTACAACGAAAACTGGATTAAAAATTAAAGCAGAAATAAACACTTCTGAACATAACCTTGGGAAGAAAATCCAAGACGAGGGAATAGCAAGACTTAATATCATTAGACATAACTTTCATTCTGAATGAATTTATGCTTCTTTATATAAGAGCAGTAGATTTTCTTTTTTAACAGCCCCTAAGGTTGATTTTTTTCTCATATTTATTATCCGCTTTGTTTTTATTTTATCGTTTTAATCTTAATTAAACATAGTACGAAAAGTCTTTTTCGCTTCGCTCGAAGACTTTTCGCACACTGTTTGTTTCTGTTTGCAGTTATTTTTTGAGCAAATAACACTAAAATGCCTATTTAAACTGTTCGGTTATATCTTCCATATCTTCGAGCCAGCCGGCATGATCATCCAGTCTTGTGATAATCATTTTGCTTGCATCATGTGGATGTTCCGGTCTTGAATGAATATGCTTCAGGAAGAGCTTATCATTTATCCTACCGATGATTTCGATTTTGCCTTTGTCATGACCAATAATAAACTTAAACCTTTTTGCATAACCATCAAGTTTTTCTTTTGCTTTGTCAACAATATCAATACCGCGTTTAAGTGGAACCTGTAAGTGATTTCTAACTCTTGAAACAGGCATGCACTGATAAAGATAGTAAGGATTTGCTCCAATTTTTGTTAATTGTAGCATAAGATTTTCGATGGTTTCAACGCTATCATTAACCCCTTTTAGAAATACAGCCTGATTATTTACTGTAACCCCAGCTTCACGAAGTCTTAGAACAGCTTCTCGAGCAATATCAGTAATTTCATTAGGATGATTAAAATGAGTCGGAACATAAAGGGTTTTAACTTTATTGAATTCTTTCAGATAATTCAGCAGTTTATCATCATAAAACCTTATTGGATATACAACGGGAGTACGAGAACCTATTCTAACATAATTGAGATGCTCAATATCTTTAAGTGTTTCAAGGATTTTAATTAATCTATCAGTTGTTATAATAAAAGGATCGCCTCCTGATAAAATCACATTTGTTATTTCTTTATGTTCACGAATATATTTGACTGCTTCTTTAAAATTTTCTACTGTTTTATCATTTGGCAAACCAACTATAGCCTTTCTAAAACAATGTCTGCAATACATAGCGCAGTAATCAGTTGTTACAATTAAAGCAGAATAAGGATATTTATGCAGAATTCCATTGCCTTTATTGTGTTTGTCATCTCCATATGGGTCTGTTGTCGTTTCTCCTGTATCACCTGCGATTGTAAGTTCAGCGCGGTTTGGGACTGCCATTTTTCTAATCGGGTCATTCACATCATTTTCATCAATCAAACTCAGGTAATATCTGGGGATATTCATAGGATGTTTTTCTGCAACTTCTTCTAATGTTGCCTTTTCTTCATCTGTAAAACTAATGTATTTACCTAGTTCCTCAATTGTTGTTACATTGTTTTTTAATTCTTTCTGCCAATCACAACTACTCCAGTCAATGTTTTCGAGATCTTTCATTTTTACGACTCCATTTTATTATGTTATGTCTTAGTCATACTGAGTAAGGTTGATGTGTATTCAAAATCTTTTTAGAAAGGCATTCAGAATACAGATTGAAAAGAATCCGATTATGTTACTAGACCCTAGGTCTATTTAAAACGGATTAAATTTGATGAAGATATTAACCCAATCAAACCTATTTTTTCATTCTTTCAAAAAAACACCTACGAACTTAGAATGATAAGACGTTTGACTTTCTAACGGTCGTACAATACCAGCTTGAGTAGGTCTTGTCAATTGGATTTGCCGGACAATTACGTTTTTTTTCCCAATTTAGCATAGTTTGAGCGGGAAAATTTACCATTAAAAAAAGATTTAAAAATTAATTTTTCGGTGGATTTGAGAGCTTTTGAGCAAATACTATTAAAATTCGCTTCCTCAATATATGGTTTCTGATTTGTTCACGAACATCTGAAAAGGAAAAGTGTCTAGCTTGTCATTAACCGTCTAAAATTAATGTAATTTTACCATCCCAAATTGATGTTACAGTAATTCTTTTTTTCCTCATAACAAAAAAAAATATGCCGAACTCTAAAAGAAAAAACAAAAAAGGAATAATCTGAGCAAATCGAAATTGTCGTAGAATGTTTATCTCCAACAGTAATTGATTGTCCTCTGAAAGTAATTTTAAAGATTTATTTTTAAGATATTTTCGAAAAGCATAAATTTGAGATTTAGACAGTTGCCGAGGCAGGGCTGAGTGTTCCCCTAACTATCCTATCTAGTCCATTGTAATCTTTAATGATTTGCGTGTTTTTATAGTATTTCTGAAATATTCTCTTTACATCTTCTCCTTGATATCCGCCAATTTCACAAATAAGGGTTCCGTCAACATTCAGATATGCTTTTGCGGACTCCGCAATTTTGCGCAGTATATTCAGTCCATCAAAACCTGCAACAAGAGCATTTTGAGGTTCATAATCTTTTATTGTTTTATTAAGTTTTTTGTATTCTTTTTCCGTAACGTAAGGAGGGTTTGCAGTTATGATAGTAAATTTTTGTTTATTTGAGATACTATCAAAAAGATTGCTTTGCAGAAGAGTTATTTGCGGAGTCCGCAAAAGTTTTTTGTTGATTTCTGCATATTTGAGAGCGTTAGTAGAAATATCGCTTGCAATGATTTTTGTAGAGGGTTTTATCTTTTTGGCTAGAGCTAGAGCAATTGCTCCGGAACCAGTACATATATCCAGAATATTTCCTTTCCCATTGTAAATTTTGAGGACCTCATCTATAAGCAATTCGGTTTCAGGACGGGGGATAAGTACGCCGGGACCAACTTGTATTTCAATTCCGTAAAATTCTGTTTTACCACAAATATACTGTATGGGTTCTCCTTTGATGCAGCAAGTACAGTATTCCTGGATAAGTTTAATTTTTTTGGAAGGGATTATTTTTTCATATTCACGGAGAATCAGTTCGCTTTTAGAGCAGTTTAGGACGTGACAGAATAAAAGTTCTGCCTTTGATTCATAGTCCAACGGATATGCTGCTTGTAAAATCTTGCAAATCTCATTGTATAGTTTTTTTATTTTCATGATTATGTAAAATAGAGCTTTGGTTAATTGGACTTGAGTTTTTCAATGTTCTCAATATATTAGCGTTTTACAGAATTTATAGATTAATCTAAAGAAAAATGGTTTATTTTAGTATGACTGAACAAAGAAAGCTTCGCAAGGATTATATAGAAAGGACAAAAACAATTGTCTTAAAAGTGGGGACCAGACTGCTCACTGCAAATGATGAAGCATCTAGACAGGAACGTATAGATAAATTGATTGAAGAAGTTTTTTTTCTTAGAAAAAAAGGATATGATCTTCTTCTTGTTACATCAGGTGCTATCGGTACAGGTATGACCGTGCTTAAAGAGAAAAAACGTCCTAAAAAACTTCCGGATCAACAAGCTACGGCAGCAATAGGACAAAGTAAATTGATGTATATGTATGAAACTGCCTGTATGAAAAGAGGATTTCACTGTGCTCAAATACTACTATGTGCTGATGATATTTCCCTTAGCAAAAAACGTCATCTTCATGTACTTGATTGTCTTAACGCACTTTTGGCAAAAAATGTACTTCCCATTATTAATGAGAATGATTCTGTATGCGTAGATGAGATACGTTTTGGAGAAAACGACAGGCTTTCTGCTCTACTTTCCACAATGGTTCAGGCTGAACTTACTGTTTTGTTGACTATGGTTGACGGGATGAGAGAACGTGACAGTAAAACAGGAGAACTGGGAAACCGAATTTCTATAATCAAAAAACTTGACAATTATCATTTCAAAATGGCGGAGGGCTCTGATAGTCAATTATCTCGAGGAGGAATGAAGTCAAAACTGGAAGCTGCAGAGATTGTTACGCACGCAGGAGAAGCGTTATGGATAATAGATGGCAGAACTATTTCGAACATTCAAAAGATTGCAGATGGAGGTGATATAGGGACTTTTTTCCCTCCGGCAAACGATTCACCTTTATCTGGGCATAAACGTTGGTTGGCATTTTTTGCGGATATAACAGGTTCAATTATTATTGACAATGGGGCAGAAAACGCTATTGTCAACGCCGGAAAGAGTTTGCTCCCCAGTGGTATCGTCGCAGTAAAAAAAGAATTTGATCGTGGAGATGCAGTAAATTTACTAAATCTCTCCGGTATGGTTTTAGCCAGGGGGTTAGCAAATTATTCTTCGGCAGAAATACAAAAAATAAAAGGTAGCAAAACATCAGAGATTCAAGACATTTTAGGTTACTATGATTATGATGTTGTTGTTCATAGGAATCATCTTGCATTAACTGTAAAAGATAGATAACGAAATAAATAGGGTCTTATTATGATAGATAAAGTAAGTATGAAAAAAACTCTTCTTGAAATGGGAAGGAAAGCTCGTTCTGCATCCAAAGAACTCAAGACAATGCGAAGTGTTCAGAAAAATAAAATACTCTCCTCAATTGCAACTCGACTGGTAGAAGAAAAAGACTATATCCTTTCACAAAACAAGATTGATCTTAAAAACGGGCGGGAAAATGGATTGTCAAATGCAATGCTTGACAGGCTTGAATTAACAGAAGATCGAATCAGCAACATAGCGAAGGGACTTCACGAAATTTCCGGTTTGCAGGATGCCGTTGCTAAAGTGGATTCCACATATATTAGACCTAACGGTCTCGAGATAAAAAAAATCAGGGTTCCTATCGGGGTTATAGGGATTATCTATGAATCTCGTCCAAATGTTACCGTGGATGCTGCAGGATTGTGTCTTAAATCAGGAAATGCAGTCTTTTTGAGGGGTGGGTCTGAATCAATACATAGTAATATGGCTTTTGCAAAAGTAATGCAGGAAAGTGGGTTGGAAGCAGGTCTTCCTGAAGCGGCGGTTCAGCTTATTCCCTGGACAGATAGAGAAGCAATTAATATTATGCTCCGAATGGATGAATTTATAGATCTTCTTATCCCCAGAGGAGGAGAAGGACTGATACGCAAAGTCGTAGAAACATCTACAATTCCTGTGATAAAACACTACAAAGGAGTCTGCCATATCTATGTTGACTCAGAATTTAATAAGGAAATGGCTCTAAATATTATAGAAAATTCAAAATGTCAACGTCCGGGAGTATGCAATGCTCTGGAAACGCTATTAGTACACAAGGATATTGCAGAAGATTTTCTCCCTGCGCTAGAGCAGTTGCTTGCGGAAAGGCATGTACAATTACGTTGTGGAAAAAAGGCACGTCAAATATTACCTTCTGCGGAGTCCGCAACTGAAGAAGACTGGAAGAAAGAATATCTGGATCTGATTCTTTCCGTAAAAGTTGTTGATAGTGTTAAAGATGCTGTCGAACATATCTCCACCTATGGTTCTGATCACAGTGATTGCATTATCACTGAGAATGATAAAAATGCAAATTTTTTCTTGAGAGCAGTTGATTCTGCGGCGGTATATGTAAACGCATCCACTCGTTTTACTGATGGAGCAATGTTCGGTATGGGAGCCGAAATAGGAATAAGTACAGACCGCATTCATGCTCGTGGTCCCATGGGACTGGAAGAACTGACAACCTATAAGTATGTAATATATGGAAAAGGGCAGATAAGGTGAAAATAGGTGTAATTTCTGATACACATGGTTTGATTAGGGATGAATTATTGGAAAAACTGTGTTCTGTGGATTATATTTTACATGCGGGGGATATCGGAGATATTGATGTCTATAATAGATTAAAAGAAATTGCTCCCCTTATAGCGGTTCGAGGAAATATGGATCAATGCTTAGCAATTCCGTCTACAGAATGTGTGGAGTTGGAAGGGAGACAGATATATTTGATTCATGATTTAGAACTTTTATCTTTTATTCCGAAAGTTGCTGGATTTGATGTTATTATACATGGACATACGCATCAACCTGAGCGTTATATTGAAAACGAAGTCCTTTATCTAAATCCTGGCAGTGCGGGACCGAGACGCTATAGCAAACCGATTTCTATGGCATATCTCTACGTGTCAAAAGAAGATATTGACGTTGAATTTGTAGAGTTATAGTAGTAGGGCAAATTGAATTTGCCCCTTTTTGAATAACAAATGAATGCAGATATAAAAAAAATATGATTTCATTCTATAATTTTGCAAATATTAGTTTATCCACAGGAAAAACTCCTATTAATTTGCTTCTTTTTGCTTTTGGTTTTTATATTTTGGTAAAAGGAAGTGATATTTTTGTGGATGCAGCCTCAGATATTGCTCATCATTACAAGATTTCGGAGTTAATTATAGGTTTGACTCTTGTTAGCATAGGAACATCTTTACCAGAATTTGCTACAAATGTATGTGCCTCTCTTCTTGGAGAGGGTGAGATTGCACTGGGGGATGTATTGGGAAGTAACATAACTAATATTGCTCTTGTTTTGGGAGTTGGAACTCTTTTATCAGGAAAACTTCCTGTCACAAAAGTTGTTTTAAAGCGCGATATCTCAATTATGATGTCAGTTTTTCTCTTATTCTCTGCTCTTTGTTACGTAGGGTTGAAAGGAAAAACTCATATTCTTAGCAAGCTAGATGGGGGAATTCTTCTTTTTTCTTGTTTGGTATATTGTTTTTTTCTTTTTTCTCACAAAGACATGCTTGCCGAGGAACTCTCAGCGCATAAGGAAAGGAATATAAAGCTTTTGTACTCATGGTTACTTTTAATTGCTGGTGGAACAATGATATTTCTCGGAGCCAAGCTACTTGTTGATAATACGGTTCAGATTGCTACTGCTTTCAATTTGAACAAAGGGGTTATCGCAGCAACCATTGTTGCTTTTGGCACATCAGCTCCAGAATTGGCTGTAACTATTGCCAGCGTAAAGAAGGGGAAGAATGGCATTGCATTAGGAAATGTAATTGGGAGTTGCACACTTAATATTCTGCTTGTCATGGGTGCATCTGCATTGATTGCGCCCATTGCAGTTCCTCTTAATATGTTATTTTTTATTTTTCCTATAATGATAATTTGTGGAGTTTTGTTAGCTATTTTCATGAGAACCAACTGGAAATTAGAGCGCTATGAAGGAATAATTTTATTGTTTATATATGTATTGTTTATCATTTACAATATATCGCAAATAAGCAATACTTAAATATAAGTGAGACAAAATATTATGAATTTTGAAGTAATAAGTGTTGGAATACTTGAGGTAAACTGTTTTATAGTTCAGCCTAATAAAAATAAACAAGATGTTTATATTATTGATCCAGGTGGAGATGACAGAAAAATCATTGATTTCATATCAGACAGAAAGTGGGATCCAAAAGCTATTCTTTTAACACATTCTCATGTTGATCATATAGGGGCTGTTCCTCGCATTGCCGACGAATATTCTATTCCGGTTTACTTAAATGGAGGGGATAAGCCAATGTATTTCAGTAAAGAAAACGCCTTATCACCTTACCTGGATGCAGTAAAGAATCTTCCCGAACCTCTTCCTTTTTCTAAACTTGAAATTGCTGAACTCTCAATAATAGAAACCCCCGGTCACTCTCCGGGAGGAGTATGTTTTTATTTTGCGGACTCCGCAACTCTCTTTTCTGGAGATACTTTATTTTGTAATTCTATAGGAAGGACAGATTTACCGGGTGGTGATATGAATATTCTTTTAAATTCTATCCAGACAAGATTGCTTAATTTGCCAGAAAATACTGTTGTCTATCCGGGGCATGGATCTTCTACAACGATCAAAAGCGAAAAAAGAAACAATCCGTTTCTTCAAGGTTCATAAAAGGAAAACACAATGATACCTATATCAGCTTACATGATAACATATAATAATGAACGCACAGTCGAAAATGCTTTAAAGTCACTTTCGTGGGCGGATGAGATTGTTGTTGTGGATTCATTCAGTTCAGATAAAACTCCCGAAATTGCAAAAAAATATGCAGATAATTTTTCTCAGCAGAAATTTCTAGGGCATCAGAGACAATATCAGTCTGCTGCTATCAAATGTAAAAATGAATGGCGTTTTTTTCTTGATGCAGACGAAGTAATGAATAAGGACATGATTGCGGGGATAAAAAGGCTTGCAGAGTCGACACTCAAAGATAAAAACAATAAGACTATGGGTTTTTTGGGGAATCGTATAACTTTTTACATTGATAGATGGATAAAACATGGTGGCTGGCTACCGGATGCAGAATTACGCCTTTACCATAAAAGTTCTGGAGATTGGACTCCCGGATTACACTCCGCTTTAGCCGTCAAAGGTGATACGTCAGCATTGGAAGGAGAGATACTGCATTATACATACGAAAATATTGCAGACCAAATTGCAACCATTAACAAATATTCACAGATTGCCGCTGAAGAAAACTATGAAAATGGGAAAAAGACAAATGCTATATACATGGGTTTGAGTCCGGTTTGGAGATTTTTTAGAGACTATATAATCAAACAGGGGTTCCGTGATGGATTCCCAGGATTTGTTATTGCGGTTAATACCATGATGCATGTTTTCAATAAACATGCTAAGCTAAAAGAATTGTATATGAAAAATAAAAAATAATTTGTAAGGGCAGAGTTATACACCTGCCCAATATAAAAGTAAGGGCGAATTGCAATTTACCCCAAGGGAGAAAAGAGATGGAAAAAAAAACTATTTATTTGAGTGGTCCTATTATGGATGAGCATGTTGGAGTAGCACGTGAATGGCGGGGGGCTGCTTCAAAAGAACTGGAAAGTCGTTTTAATATTCTGGATCCAATGAGAAGAAATTTTAGGGACAGGGAGATTGACAGTGCGAATGAGATCGTGGAATTTGATCTTCAGGATGTCAGGGATGCCGACATACTTTTGGTAAATTATTCCAAGGTCAGTATAGGCACGAGCATGGAGGTTTTTTATGCAGCTTATGATTTAGGAAAATTTATCGTTTCTTTTTCTCCATCTTCTTTTCAGGAATGCAGTCCCTGGATGGTTAGGTTCAGCACAAAGATTCTTCCATCTCTTGAAGACGCTTGCAAATATATTACTACACATTTTTAAAAGGAGAAGATAAGATGACAATAACTGTTCGCTTTAAAATGATGGATGGATGTAATGATTTAGTTCCTGCAAAACAACATCCTGGTGATGCGGCTTATGATCTTAAATCAAGAGAAGATATTGAGCTTGTTCCTAAATATCCTCAATTGGTCGGAACGGGAGTTTTTCTTGAGCTTCCCGATATGCATGAGGCTCAAATCAGACCAAGAAGCGGTCTTGCTTGCAAATCGGCAATAACAATTCTTAATACTCCCGGGACAATAGACTCCGGTTATAGAGGGGAAGTTAAAATAATTCTCTTTAATGCTGGGAAAGAGTCTTTTCATATAAAACGAGGAGAACGGATAGCTCAGATAGTCGTCAATAGATTACCTGAAGTCCTTCTTGAACAGGTAGAAGCTCTGTCTGATTCTTCTAGAGGAAGTGGGGGCTTTGGAAGTACGGGAAAAAGATGACAGAGAAAACACACAGTTCGGATGATTGGCTTAGTCGCTCTGACAATGCTGAGAGTAAGAAAAACTACAGAAGAATAAGTAAAAAAGAATATGCCCGCGAAGGAATTTTAAAAAGTTGGTATGGTCTGGATCTGGCCCATGGAGAAATAGAACATCATCAATCTAGGGTTCAAAGTATTGAAACGCTTTTGCCCGAAGTTATAGAAGAGATTGAGTGGAGTGATGTAAATCTTTATAATTCTATTCTAAAAAATTGGGGAAAGATAGTGGGAGATGCTTTAAAAAACAGAATTCTTCCGGTTGCAATTCATGGTTTTTGGTTATATGTCGAATATTCAGATGCAAGCACATCTTTTTACTTGCGGGAATATCAGCATATTCTTGAAAAAAAAATAGAGGATTTAACCGATGGGGTTATAAGAAAAATAAAATTTATACCTGCCGGAACTGTAAGATAATGGGAAAAAACTGTATAAAAAGATGTATTTATTTGATTGACAAAACTCTTTTTTCTTCTACTATTCAACCCAAATTAATAAAATTAAGTCAAAAATTCAAAATAACTTCTATGAAAAACAAATTAATATATATTTTTAGTTTTATAGTAATCGTTTGTTCTTACTCGTCCTTTTGTGAAGATACAGAAATTGCACAAATCATATTTGCATCTGCATTACAGGATGTAAATAAAAAACAATATAATGAAGCACTGAGCAAGTTAAAAAAGGCTCTCAATCAGTATCCCAACTATACACAGGCTTATTATTATATGGGAAGAATTTATCAAAATCTTAA
>JAYEIY010000135.1:0-11690 GCA_034660375.1 Verrucomicrobiota bacterium | reverse complement strand
AATGCTTCCTGCTCATTTCTTACCTCTATCGTCTCAATATCTGCAATGCTTTTTATCAAAGAACGAAGCTTAGGATCTTTTTTCTTTTGCCCACTCGGTCGAATATAGGTAGAAACCCGCTTACGCAGATTCTTTGCCTTCCCGACATATATTACATCCCCGAAATTATTTCTAAAAATATAAACTCCGGGTTTCCTGCTGATATCCTGTGAAGAAAACATAAGAACTATTTACCGTTTAAGTTATCTTTATCGTTGAGCAAAGAATTCCTGATTGCTTACCTGAAAAATCTATAACTAAATATTAAGTCCCAGTTTAAATTTGCAATTTTCTTTTCATATTTTCGACAAGAGAATATGGAATTCTAAGAGTCTCAAACTTTTTATTTCCCAGTCCAAGCACAACATCAGGCGTATTCTTACCATGAAAGTCCGAACCTCCGCTTACAAGCAGATTGTAATCACGCACCATTGTCATGGCATTCTCTCTATCCTTATCAGAAAAACTAGTGTAATAACACTCTATTCCATCCAGTTTATGCTTTATTAGAGTTTTACAAGTTTTACGCGTAACAGAACAGGGAACATTCTGCATTGAATAAGGATGTGCCCAGATTGCCAATCCACCCGCAGCATGGATAGCGCTTATTCCAACTCCAGGCATTGGGAGATATCTGGGAACAAAGCCTTTTTTACGATCACCTAATAATTCATTGAACACTTCTGAAGGAGTTTCAAAATACCCTTTTCTGATAAGTATCGCTGCAAAGTGAGGTCTTCCTATAACCTTTTCATCTCCCGATTCTTCAATGAGTTCTTCCAGGGTTATTCTATAATCCAGCTTGTTTAATTTACTAACCATCTTTCTATTCCTAAGATCTCTGTTTTCCCTGATTTCAGAAAGCAATTTATTCAATACTCCATTATCGGGATCAATAAAAAGACCCACTATATGCAAACTGCTACTGTACCATGACGTCGAAATCTCAACACCGGGAATTCCTTCTATCCCATTTTTTTCACACGTTTTCGTAAAATCAGCAATTCCATCGGTCGTATCGTGATCAGTCAATGCAATTGCTCTCAACCCCACCCTTTTTGCCTCATTTGCCAATTCAGTCGGTGAAAATGTCCCATCAGAAACAGAACTATGCGTATGTAAGTCTATATATTTATTCATGCTTTTCCCCTATATTCAATTCATGCACACCAACCGCATTGGTGCTTTTATTTTGACCTGTTTGTCTGTATTGTACGTTTACAATCTCTGGCATATTATTTCCTCTTTATTTCCTGTTTCAATTTTTTCATATCCCTGTCAAAATCACTTTCAAACAAACGATCTTGAATAATACGATACTGTTCAAATTCGCTAACGGCATGAGCTTTTGCAATTTCGGCTGTTACCTTTCCGGCATTCTGGAGAATTTCTCGATCCCAAAGTTTAAGAAACCCTCCCAAGCGATTTTCCCAATCCGCCATGGTCATAGGAATTTTACGCATCGCATACATCTCTGCCATATCTAAGTAAGCCGAAACTACTCGTTGCAACTGACCAATCTCAAATTCAGACAGATAATTTTTTGCAATCCCTACATCATATCTATGAATTTTAGCATTTGGGGCTCCATCCCAATTCGTTAATCCCATATTTTCATGTTTATGGTTTGCACGATCTACGATAACCTCAGTAGCAGTATTGCCATGAACAGCATAATGCATCTTATTTTGGACAGCTGCAAAAAAATGCTTAGTAGCCTTTGCCGATGGGTCATAATCAAGTGCAGTCACATAAATATCTGTGATTTTCTGGTAAAATTTACGCTCTGATAATCGAATTTCACGAATCTTTTCAAGTTGCCTTTCAAAAAAAACGTCAGTCAAAACGCCACCATGCTTGAGGCGTTCAACATCCATTGTCCAGCCTTGAATTGTATAATCTTTTACAATTTGATTAACCCATTTACGGAACTGTACAGCACGCTCATTTTCAATCTTAAAGCCAACTGAAATAATGGCTTGTAAACTATAGTGTTTTGTATTGTAGTTTTTACCATCTGTAGCAGTTATTAAGTATTTCTTAATAACTGCTTCTGTAGCAAGTTCATTATCTGCAAATATACGCTTTAGGTGCTGATTGATAGCAGAAACAGTAACATCATAAAGTGTCGCCATCAACTTTTGGGTAAGCCATATATTCTCATCCTCATACCGCATTTCAACACTAGATTCGGATTTTCCTCCAGCGGCTATAAATGTTAAATATTCAGCAGCAGAAGAACGAACTAATGCACTATTTTTCTTATCCTCTTCCATTCTTTCCTCTTTTTTCGAGTTTTTTTAAACTTCGCAAACAAAGTACCTTTATTTCGCTATTCTTCAATCATTAAAAAGCATCTTACTCAACTTGGCAACACTTGCATCAAAAATCTTCAATGCATTCTGGACTGGTTGCGGAGTCCGCAAATCTACGCCGGCATCTTTTAGTATGTCAATGGGATCTTTGCTGTCTCCTGCACGGAGGAAATTGAGATATTTTTCAATATCAGACTTATCTCCATTCAGAATTTTATCGGAAAATGCCTGTGCTGCTGCAAATCCGGTGGCATATTTATAGACATAAAAATTGTAATAAAAATGTGGAATCCGAGCCCATTCTAGTTCAATACGTTTGTCTGCAACAACATCTTTTCCGTAGTATTTACTGTTTAAAGCATAGTAATCCCCGCTAAGCTTGTCAGGAGTTAGAGGAACAGAATTCTCTACATTCTCATGAATTAATTTCTCAAATTCTGCGAACATGGTTTGACGAAACATAGTTCCTTTGAAACCATCACAAAGATGGTTTAGCAGATACATTTTCATGTCTTTATTGTCAGTTTTATTAAACAGATAATGGTGAAGCAGCATTTCATTGGTCGTGGATGCAACTTCAGCAACAAAGATTCTATAATCCGAGGTAATATGAGGCTGTGTTTCATGAGAAAAATATGAGTGCATTGAGTGTCCCAACTCATGCGCCAGCGTAAAGACATTATCAAGATTTTCCTGATAATTAAGAAGTATATACGGATAAGTATCATAACACCCTGATGAATATGCGCCTGAACGTTTTCCTTTCGTTTCTTCAACATCTATCCACCGCTCACTAAACGCTTTTTCTGCTATTGTACAATAATCTTTTCCAAGTGGTTTTATCGACTCACGAACCCATTCTATAGCTTCGTCATAAGGAACTTCCAGCTTAAAATCCGGAACAATGGGGACATATATATCATACATATCAAGAGTTTTTAATGATAAAGCTTTTTTGCGAAGATCAATATACTTATAAAAGGCAGGAAAGCCTTCGTGTATTGTTTTAATCAAATTATCGTAAACAGTCTGCGGTACATGATCCCCATGCAAAGATGCCTTTAAAGCAGAATCAAAGTTACAGACACGGGCAGAAAAAACATGATTTTTAACATTCCCCTCAATAAGTGATGCAAGAGTATTTTTAAGTTTTCCATAAGTATCATACATAGCTTCAAATGCAGATTTTCTTACATTTCGATCCGAGTTTTCGAGAAAGTGTACATAATTCCCATGTGTAAGTTCTTTTTTCTCTCCTTTTTCGTCTGCAACTTCCGGAAAAGTCATATCAGCATTACTCAGCAAGCCGTATGTTTTTGATGCAGTTCCTAGTGGATTAGCAACCATACTGAGCAATTTTTCTTCTTTTTCAGATAGAGTATGGGGTTTGTCACGTAAAAGTAGTTCAAATTCTCTTTGATATTTTGCCAATTCCGGTTCTTTTATCAATTGCAGAAGTTTTTTTTCGTCGATTTTCATAATCTCAGGTTCAATCCATGAAAGCATACTATCAATTTCAGATGCTTTGACTTTTATACGTTCCTGCATTCCCATATAATGAGTATTTGCAGTATCTTCATCGGATTTAAGATGTGCATAGACATAAATCTTACTGATTTTTCTATCAAGTTCATCTTCAAGACAAGTTATTTTTGCAAGATTTTTTGCGGACTGCGCAAGTCGTCCTTTCAACATCAGCAAAGGCTTTTCAATCCCCTCAAGAGCTTTAAATTCAGTTTCCCACTCTTGATCAGATTCAAATATTACACTCAAATCCCACTTTCTTGCATCCGGGATATCTTTTCGCACGTTTTCTTCTTTTTTCATATAAAATACCTTTTTTCTAAAGCTATCGATTTAAAATTGATTATTTTTAATAAAGATATAACTTATATTGGATTTTACGAGTAACAATCATATGACAAAATATTTTAAGGAGAATTACAAATGGACTACAAAGCAGAACTGAGAAATCTGAAAGTAACAAAAGATTATTTTATTGGTATTGACAGTGATGGTTGTGTATTTGATACAATGGAGATAAAGCAGAAAGAATGCTTCTGTCCGAATTTCATCAAACATTTCGGTTTACAGGCGGCAAGCAAATTTGCCAGAGAAGTATGGCAATTTGTTAATCTCTACTCAAAAACCCGTGGGTGTAATCGTTTTCTGGCTGTTCAGACTGCAATAGCTCTGATAAATGACTGGGATGTTTTTGCAGCAAGAGGACTGGACAAAAAGGAACTTCCGGAACTCGACGCATGGATTGATATTGAAACAAAGCTTGGAAATCCTGCATTGGAGATAAAAGTAGCAGAAACAAACAATCCTGAATTAAAAATGCTCCTTAATTGGAGTCTGGAAGTAAATGAACGTATTCAAGATATGGTTTACGGAATTTCTCCATTTCCAAAAGTAAGAGAATCTCTGCAGTATGCTGAAGACAAAGCTGATATGATTGTTGTCAGTCAAACCCCTTTCGAAGCACTAAACCGCGAATGGAAAGAAAATTCTCTCGACTCTTTTGTTGAATATATAGCCGGACAGGAAGCAGGTACAAAAACAGAACACCTACAATATGCTGCAACAGATAAATATGATCCAAAAAAAATTCTTATGATTGGAGATGCTCCAGGTGACCTGAAAGCCGCTGAAAAAAACAATGTTCTTTTCTACCCTATTATTCCTGGAAAAGAAGAGTTTTCATGGGAAAAATTTAACAATGAAGCACTGAAAAAATTCTTTGCAGACGAATATGCAGGTAGTTATCAGAAAAGTTTACTTGGCGACTTTGAAAAAGCCCTCCCAAAAACTCCTCCATGGAAATAAAAACACCATGAAAAAATTGAAAATATTAATAGACGATAAAATCCCATATATAAAGGGAGTTCTTGAAAAAGTCGTAGATGTAAAATATTTTCCAGGAGCCAAGTTTCCTTTGAAGGAAGTTGCAGATTCGGATGCACTTATTGTGCGAACAAGAACAAAGTGTTCAGAATCACTGCTAAAAGATTCAAAAGTTAAAGCCATAGCAACTGCAACCATCGGCTACGATCATATTGATACGGAGTATTGCAATGCAAATAATATTTTCTGGACAAATGCTCCAGGATGCAATTCATCGTCAGTGCAGCAGTATATTACTGCTGCAATACTGCATCTTGCTGAGAAGTATTCTCTCAAACTGTCAAAATTGACACTTGGCGTGGTGGGAGTCGGGAATGTAGGAACCAAGGTCGTCAAAGCCGGACGGGCTCTCGGAATGAATGTTTTGATGAATGACCCCCCGCGTAAAGATGCTGCAATCAAATCAGAAGGTAAATCATCTGCATCGGCAACAGGATTTTGCGGACTCCGCAAAATCCTTGCAGAATCAGATATAATAACTCTGCATGTACCACATACAAAAGATGGAAAATATCCTACGCACTACCTTGCCAATCAGTATTTCATAGGAAACATGAAAGAGTCTGCATTTCTTATCAATTCTTCCCGTGGACCGGTTGCAGATAATGCTATTTTAAAAAAATCTCTTCAGGATAACTTAATTCGAGGAGCTATACTGGATGTATGGGAAAATGAACCGGATATTGATCTGGAATTGCTGAAAACTGTCGAGTTGGGGACTCCGCATATTGCCGGATACTCTGCCGATGGCAAAGCAAATGGAACTGCTATGAGCATAAATGCAATAAGTAAAATCTTTGAATTGGGTCTTGATAAGTGGTTCCCTGAAAATGTTCCCCAGCCTATCGAGACGATAATAAAAATAGATAAAGGCATGACAGATTTTCAGATTATCAAGACTGCTATAGATACAACCTATAACATACAAAAAGATGCAAAAAACATAAAAGAGAGTCCTGAGAACTTTGAATATTTACGGGGAAATTATCCACTCCGCAGAGAGCCTACGAATTATAGCATTTTTCTTCCTAAAAAAAATGAGGGTCTTGTTAAAACTCTTGAAGAGCTGGGTTTTACAATTATTTAAGAATGGGACAAGTGAGACTAATAAAATAAGTCCCATTCATCCCATAACTCCCATCTCTCCCATAACTCCCATAACTCCCATAACTCCCATCTCTCTCTTCGACTAGAACCCCGGCAAAAATGCTTTTTCTGCTTCAAAGAGCTCTTCTGTCATCTGACGAATTTCATCCAGACCGCAAACCGCAGCAGTTAACGGATCAAGCATTAGGGCATGTACTGCAGCTTCTTTTGATTTTTCGATGCAGGCGATTGTTGCCATTTCATACATTCCCATATGAGATGCTGATAGAGCAGCACACTGAGGAGGAAGTTTTCCAAAATGTGTTGGAGTTATTCCGTTCTGATCTATAATACAACCGACTTCGACAACTCCATGTTGTGAAAGGTTGTCAATCAAACCGGTATTTGGAACTGTAAGATGTGCTATAAATGGTTTATTTGTTTCGTGTGCTTCAATAATATAGGAAGCATATTCCCATGACCGTTCGGTAGGAATTTCTTTTTTACCGGCAATCATTTCAATCCGCTCTTTATCCTGATTTTTTCTCCATATGGGCCAACTCTCTGCATAGAATCCACTTTCACCAAGATATTTTTCACCACAATGTTTATCTATTAGATCCTGTCTTTTTCTGTAATAAGGAACATATTCACTAAAATGTCCGCTGGATTCTGTTACATAAAATCCAAACTCTTTCAAGATCTGAAGTCGAACCGGATCCTTGGAAAGCAGGGTCTTGTCCTTTTTTAAATTATCTAAAACAATAGAGTAAACATCCTGTCCTTTGTAGGTTACATCTGTGAACCAGGCAAGATGATTTATGCCGGCACATTTCCATTTCATATCACCATAAGGAATATCAGCATATTTTGCCAGATCATGACTGCTCCCCTGGACACTATGACATAAACCAACTACTTTTGCAGAACTTACTTTTGCAGAAGCGAGACACATTATACTCATCGGATTTGTATAATTCAAAACCAATGCATCCGGACAAAGCTCTTCAATATCTTTTAATACTTCCAACCATACAGGTACTGTGCGAAGAGCCTTGAAGAGCCCCCCAGGACCAATTGTATCACCAATGCACTGATCAACTCCGTACTTTTTCGGAATATCATTATCAAAACGTACACACTCCGTTCCACTCACTTCAATACAACTGATTACATAGTCCGCGCCTTCAAGAACTTCACGTCTATTTGTTGTTGGTGTTAAAGTCCAGTTCTTCCCCATTTTTTCAACTACTTTAAGTCCTACTTTATGAGCAAGATCAAGACGTTTCTCATCAACATCCACCAAAGCCATCTCCCCCTTGTCAGCACCTGGTATGCTCAAAACATCTTTAAGTAAAGCAGTAAAAAAAGCACTTCCCGCTCCCATAAAAACAACTTTAAGCGGCCTCTCAACACCTTGCTTAATCCCTAAATTGTCTGCAATTTTCATGTGCTCCTGATGTCCCAGATTCTCTTTTGACATAATAACTCCTTTATTTTGTTTTTTTGATAAAACTTCTTTTAATAAGAATAATATGCTGTAAATTATCTACCTGTCAAATAAGAAATAATATGATATTATTGCTAAATATGGTAAAATTATGCTATTAAAAAATAAAAAGCAAGGGTTGCAGAGGATTTTATTCCCGAAGAAGGGTTTTTCTCTTCGTGCAATGATAACCAACTGTGGATTTGAGAATATTACAACAGAAGATTACAGTTGGGATGGGATGCAAAGAGGAAATGCAGAATTTACAGTTTGGCAATATACGCTCGAAGGAAGTGGGATGCTTGATTACGATGGAAAGACTTATTCAGTATGTTCTGGGGAAGCAATGCTACTGCACATTCCACATGAACATCGTTATTACTACAAGAATTCTTCTGAAAACTGGAAATTTTTATATATAAGCCTTACTGGTCGTGAGATAATGCGAATTTGGCGGAAAATAGAAAAAAAGACAGGACCTATTGCAACTTTTTCTAAAAATTCAAAACTTGTTGATTTTGTCTGGGAAATATATAATTTATCAATAAACGGAAAGATTCAGTCCTCTTATAAAGCATCATATCTTGCCTATAAAATGATAATGTTACTTGCAGAAGAACTCCCCGTATCTCATCATGCAGATAACAGACAAGAACCTCCTTTTATCGCTGATGTTACAGATTTTTGCATCAAAAATCTTCATAAACCAATCGGAGTTGAACAGATGGCAGAAGCAAGCGGATATAGTCGCTATCACTTTAGTCGTGAATTTAAATTATGGCAAGGAGAAACTCCTCTTACCTTTTTAACCGGATTGCGCATGCAAAAAGCGGTAATGCTTTTGCAGACAGAACAATTAAATATAAAGCAGATAGCCTATGCCTGCGGATTTACTGACAGTAGTTACTTTTGCAAGGTCTTTAAAAAAAAATATGGTACTTCTCCAGATCTTTTTAGACACGCAAAAGAAAAAAAATCCTATTCATAAGCAGTCCAAGTTCTTTGTGATATTGTGGCATTTACCGTCCATGTAAGTACAGCTTATGTCGCTGGAAACAGAAAAGGGTTGGTATTGCAGAATGATATTGATGAGGTGTTAAGTGCAACATTTCGCATGACCCTACTAATTAAACTTTGGATACTCTAAAATCTTTTATATGTAAATCAAGAGACACATTATTTCTCCAGATATTTTCTTCGGGGGAAAAAATTATATCGACAATTGGATTTTCTTTTATTTCTGAAAGTCTTTCTCCCATTCCAAACCCTATGGCACTTATATTATGACCATTTTTACTCAAAAATGTCATTTTCAGATGCAAATTTTCTTTTCCTACAGTTTTTGCATGAATCATTTGTAAATTTTTTGACAGAAAAAGGGGTTTACGATTGGCTTCTCCGAAGGGTTCAAGTTCTTTTATTTGATAGACAGTTTGAAGAGTCAGCATTTTATGTGAAATGATGCTATCAATTAGTAGAGTTTTGACAAGATCATCCTCTGTCAATTCCCGCTGGGCTATTTCATTGAATTTTACAGCAAATTTTTCAAGAGATTCTTCCTTTAGAGTCAGTCCTGCTGCTCCTTTATGCCCTCCATGCTTTAAAAGCATTTCAGAACACTCATCAAGAGCATTTTTTATATGAAAATCATTGATTGAACGCGCTGAACCACTCCATGTTCCATCAGAATTTTTTGTCAGTACAATTGTCGGGCGATGATATAGATTAACCAGTTTTGATGCAACGATTCCAATGATACCCTTGTGCCAATCTACTCTGTAAACAACAATGCTTTTCAGAGAATTCAAATCAAAACTACTTTCAATAATTTTGACCGCCTCTTTTACGGTTCTTTTGCAGTAATCCTGCCGGATTTTATTTTGCTCATCAAGATATTCGGCTAATTCACGTGCTTTATCTTCCGAATCGGTAGTGAGTAATTGAAGAGCAGTTGCTGCATCTTCTATTCGTCCGGCAGCATTTAATCTTGGTCCTATTTTAAATCCGACATCAAAAGAAGTCAGTTGTTCTTTATCAGAGATGGCAGCAACTTTTTTAAGAGCTCTTAGTCCTGGATAGAGCTTATGTCCGCCGAGAATCTTCAAACCGGCTGTGGCAATGGTTCTGTTTTCATGTACCAACGGAACCATATCTGCAATAGTTGCCAGCGTAGCAAGTGGTAGCAATTCCATCAAAAGTGTCCTGAATTCAGGAAGAACTTTTGTAGCCTTGGAAATCTTCTGGGCTGTTCCCCAGACAAACTTAAATGCAGTTCCCGCACCACATAGAAATTGAAAAGGAGATTCTCCTGTAAGATGTGGATTCAGAATATATTTTGTGTTCGGTAATTCCGTTCCGGGAATATGGTGATCGGTTATTATTATATCAACATTATTATCATTAAAAATATCAACTGCTTCCAGAGCGCTGATACCACAATCTACACTGACAACAAGCGAAGGATTTTCTTCTAAAACCCTTTTTGCGGAGTCCGCAGAAATGCCATATCCATCTTCTATCCTGTTTGGAATAAAATAGTATGCATCTACACCACATAATTTAAGAAATAAGAGAATAATTGCAGAAGCACAGACCCCATCAACATCATAATCTCCATAAACCAAAACCTTTTCTTTGTCAGAAATAGCTTTTTTAAGCCTTTCTGTACATCCAAGCATCCCTTTCATCTCGGAAGGTTGCGCAAGAGATCCAAGATCCTTTGAAAAAAATCTTGAAACATCTTTTTCGTCAACTATTTTTCTTGAAGCAAGAAGGTCTGCAAGAAAAGGAGAAAAACCCTGCCACTCCAATTTCAAGGAGTCCTGCTTGTCAAATTCTGTAAATTTCCATTTATACATCATATTATTTAAAGATTTAATGATTTAAAGATTTAATGATTTGCGATTAGAAACAATAGTGAATGAATGCTTAAAATACAAACAATATGCATAGTATATTTTTGTGACAATATCTTCAAGGGGTGTTATAACAGATGATGGATTTTTTAAGATATGTAATAATTTCTTCCACCACTTCACTTCTTCGTACGTTAATTTCCCCAGTTTAATTTCAGCCTTGTGCTTCTTTTCCCCATTTTTCCTAACTGATCTAGCCAAAGAAGAACTTTTATACATCTTCCCTTTATATGAACCTCCCCCCCCATGTAAATGGAAAAATGCTAGATTCATACTACTCTTTTTTAGTCTTAGGTTTAATTAAAAAGCAAAAAACAAGAGAAAATCTAATTTTGGGGTTTACTTGCTGTATAACAATGAAGTGAAATAGGCTTTTCGTGCAATGTCTAGTTATATTTGATTTCCACTTTTACAGTTACTTCTGTTACCAGACCGTCTTTCTTTTTAGAGACATGAGACGTATTGACAATAATAGTCCATTTTTTCTTGGAAGTTTTTTTATTTTCTTTCGCTTGAATACATTCCCTTGAGACTTTATCGAATGTTCCGGATATTTCTCCTATTTTTTTATTTTTAGAGTCGAAAATTTCCCACACAGCCATTGTTGTCTGCCAAAACCATGGATCTCCGTAGGTAAGACGGAGAGGTTTTTCTTTTTTGCTTTTAACAATAAAATCTTTTTTGGGAGAAACTGATATTTGGCAAGTGTCTTTCAATTTAAAGAAAAGAGTTTCTGTGGATTGATTTTGAAGGATAATAACTGTTTTTGTCCAATATCTTTCGTATGCATGTGCTGATGAAAATAAGAGCATACAAAAAGTAAAAAGAACCATTGCTATAATTGAATTTATTTTTTTCACTTGTTTTCCTCCTTGTTTAGATAGATTTTATCTGGCCAGTCAGATCCCAGAATTGCAGGGAATAATCCTGGGATCTGAC
>JAYEIY010000134.1:0-11695 GCA_034660375.1 Verrucomicrobiota bacterium | reverse complement strand
AATTTAGTACTACGCATATCCTCATGCGTAAATTTAGTACTACGCATATCCTCATGCGTAAATTTAGTACTACGCATATCCTCATGCGTAAATTTAGTACTACGCATATCCTCATGCGTATTTTTTTTTGCATGTGGATATGCAAAGTACAATTGTGAGTACTACGTTAACCAACAATTGAACATTTTAGGCAACATTAAGGAAGAACTTTCAATTATAGAAGTATTCCAAGCTTTCGGCTATCCCCTGAGAAAAATTCTTTTTTGCAAGATATCCTTTATTTTCTTTTATTTTTGTTTTTACTTTTTCGTCGGCATTTCCTACGCAGGCTGTCATTTGTGCTATTTCTGGGTGTAGCATTGACAAATCATTAGGCGAATCACCTATGGCGAAGACATTTTTCGCTAAAATTTCTAGTTTTTTATTGAGATATTTTATTGTTTCGCCTTTAGAATATATTTGATAGTAAATATATATTTTATTATTATATATACCAGTCTTAACTTGTGGAAAATTTGATAACTCATTGCTAACATATTTTTTTGCCTTTAAAAGTGTTTCTTTATTTGAAAAAGAATAGATAAGCTGATGTTTTTTTGTTGCAAAATCAATATTTTGTGAATAGTTTTCATTTATTTTGATTTTCAGCTTTTTTATTGTTGGTATAATCTGTTGTAGTAGATTTCTTTTTTCTGTAAAAACAGAGAAATTCCAGGACACTATGGGCAGGTATCCTAAAAAGTTTTTTTTGTAAATATATCCATCTCTTACTATTATATAATCAGGCAGTAAGTTTAGTCTTGCGAGTCTAGCAATGGGAATTTTCATTCCTTTTTTTGTGCGTGCGGTTGCAATAGTCCAGACAGAGTTGTAGCGAATCTTCATTCCAGAAAGGCAGACAGCAAAAGTATTCAGAGGAAATTCTGCTCCCCCTGCTCCCGTTAATGTCCCGTCAAAATCTGTAACTATATGCTTTATCATTTTAATTTGGTAATTGGTTAACTGGGGAATGTGATAATTGGTTTCTATTTAGACATTGTACGAAAAGGCTTTTTCGCTTCGCTCAAAGACTTTTTTTACATTGTTTAATCATGATGCTGTTTATCCCATTCTTAAAAATGCATCGATAAATTGGTCTATATCGCCATCGAGGACGGCGGTGGTATTGGAGGTTTCTACGTTGGTTCTGAGGTCTTTTATCATTTGGTATGGATGAAGGACGTAGGATCTAATTTGACTACCCCATGCATTTTCTTCTTTAGGACCTGAATTTTGTTCTTCGAGGCGTTTTTTCTCTTCACGTTGATATAGTTTTGCCTTGAGAATTTTCATTGCTGTGGCTTTATTTTTATGCTGGGAGCGTTGATTTTGACAGGATACCACGATGCCTGAAGGGGAATGGGTTATTCTTATTGCACTGTCTGTTGTATTTACGTGTTGTCCGCCGGCACCGCTACTTCTGAATGTGTCAATTTTAAGATCTTTTTCATCAATATCAATTTCTATATCACTGTCTATTTCGGCAATGACATCAATTGCGGCAAAAGAAGTATGTCTACGTTTATTACTGTCGAATGGGGAGATTCTAACCAGTCTGTGGACACCTTTTTCCGCTTTCAGATAACCATAGGCAAATTCTCCTTTTACTATGATGGTTACACTTTTTATCCCTGCCTCATCACCGGCTTGGCTGTCAATTATTTCTGCGGTATAGTCATGGCTTTCAATCCAGCGAGTGTAGAGTCTGAAAAGCATATTTGCCCAGTCGCATGATTCTGTTCCTCCTGCGCCTGCATGGATAGTTAAAATTGCATTTTTTTTATCCAGTTTTTCTGAGAGAAAGCTGATTAGTTCGGCATTATCAAGAAGTTTTTTTAATTCAGGCCATTTATTGAGAGCTTCATCCTTTAGTTCTGGGTCGGGTTCTTCGTTATATAGCTCAAGGATAACCGAGAAATCTTCTGTACTTTCGGCAAGTTTATAGAATGGGGTTAGCTGTTTTTTCAGGTTTTTTGTTTTGGATATAATTTTCTGGGCATTTTCTTTGTCGTCCCAAAAATCGTGAGCCACCATTAAAGATTCCAGCTCTTTTATACGGGTTTCCTTGTCGGGGAGGTCAAAGATACCTCCGTAGCTTGGAAACCCGTTCTGTTATGTCAGAAAATTCGTCTTTTATTTCGTCAAAGGTCATAAGTTTATTCTTTAGTAGCTTCTTCTGTTGCAGGAGCTTCTTTCACTGCAGTAGGTTCTTCTGTTGCAGGAGTTTTTTCTGAGGATAGAATTTTTGTTATTGTTACTTGTGTGATTTCCTGGCGGTGGCCTATTTTTCTTCTATAGCCTTTTCTCTTTTTCATCTTAAAGGCAACTACTTTTTTGCCACGATAATGTTTAACCATTTCGGCTACAACCGTTGCATTTTCTACAAGAGGGGTGCCAACAGTAACTTTATCCTCGTCAGCACACATCATAACCTTGTCAAAAATAATTTCATCTCCATGATTGCCTGGAAGAAGTTCTACGTCAATTACATCGCCTATTTCTACCTTATACTGTTTTGAGCCTGTTTCTATTATTGCATACATTGTGAAATCCTTTATTGTTATTTTTAGTTACAGTAATTATTTTGTTTATATAAATATTGTTTTTTAAGCTCAAAAAAAGAGAATTTGCAAAATCAGGGAAACTTAGCAATATACAAAGTTCTTTTTTTTAGCAGGGCGTAATATATGCGATTAGTTTGTTCCTGCAATATGTCTTTGTAAAAAAAATCTCAATTAAGTGTTAAAGCATTGATTTAAAATTAATTCAGGCTATTTTATTTCCAAAAGAATAAAACTTTAAACAAATAGTGTTCGAAAAGTCTTCGAACGAAGCGAAAAAGACTTTTCGTGCAATGTCTAAATAGAGGAATTATGTTAAAGAAACTTCAGGAACTTGATATATTTTCAAATCTGGATTTACGTTTTGCTGAGTTAATGACAGAACTCAGCACTGAAAAGAGCGTAAAAGAAGATCTTTTTCTTGCATCTGCAGTTTTGAGTAACTGGACAACTGAAAAAAAACATATCTGTCTTAATCTTGAACATCAAAATAAAATAAAGACTTACTATCCGGAAATTTTTTCTGCAGAACTTAGAAAAAAAGCTAATTTACAAAATTGGTTTTCGTCATTGAAAAAAGCCAACGAGGTTGTGGGTGTTCCGGGGGACTATAAACCCTTGATTCTTAGCAAAAATCTCCTTTATCTGCATCGTTACTGGAGTTATGAACAAATGTTAGGTAAAAAACTCCTTGAATTGTCAAAGAAAATTCCTGAAAAATTAGATTACAAACTTCTTCGGCAAGGATTATCAAGGGTTTTTCCCATTTATGAACAACCCGATGGTGTGGATTGGCAGAAAGTTGCGGCATTTGCTGCACTTAAAAATGATTTTACTATTATTACCGGAGGACCAGGTACCGGAAAAACTACAGTTGTTGCAGCAATTCTTGTCCTGCTTGCAGAGCAGAATGCTTTTGAGGACTCTGATGTCTCCGGGAAAAAACAAATTGTTAAACTATGTGCTCCTACCGGCAAAGCTGCTACACAATTGCAGGAGGCAATTGTTATAGAACGAGATAAAATAAGGTGTTCCGATGAAATTAGGAAAAAAATAACGCTTGAAACTTCAACAATCCATCGTCTTCTCGGATGGCAGCATAATTCTCCTTATTTTAGGCATGATAATAAAAATCCACTTTCTGCGGATGTTATTATTGTTGATGAAGCATCTATGGTTCCTCTTGCTCTTATGGCAAAATTACTTGATGCGGTTAAAAATGGTAGCAAAGTGATTTTACTTGGAGATAGAGATCAGTTGGCATCTGTAGAAGCCGGTTCTGTTTTTGCCGACATCTGTATTGCCGCTGCTGGAGAGTCAGAGAATCAAAATTCTTTTTCTGCAGATTTTTTACTTTCGTATATGGATATGACGGGTGTAAGGCTGGACGAGGCAAAGTATTTAAATTCTCTTACTAATTGTGTAGTCGAATTGCAGGAAAGTCATCGGTTTGATTCAAAAAGGGGGATAGGACGGGTAAAAACTGCTATTTCTAGCGGAGATTCCGACTTGGTTCTTAAAGTTTTGCAGGATTGTCATGTTTCTGAAATAAATTTATCTCTACCTCCTGATTCCTTGTCTGATATGAAAAGAAAAATTGCAGATTACATTAAGAGACCTGTAAAAATGGTGGAATCTATCAAAAATACATTTCTCTCGTATTTGAATGAAGATGATATTGAAAGTGCATTTTCTCAATTTAATAGATTTAGGATCCTTTGTGCAACAAGGAAAGGGATTTTTGGTGTTGAAAATGTTAATTCAATAATAACGGAAATGGTACTTTTACAAAAAGATTTACGAGCCTCAGTAACCTACTTTAAGGGGCGTCCTATCTTAATAAAAAAGAACAGCTATTCTCAGGGACTCTATAATGGAGATATAGGATTATGCTGGACGGCAAAAGATGGAAATGGAATTTCTGTCTATTTTCCCGATTCCAAAAAAACTGGCGAATTTCGCCAATTTACTCCAGCACACTTGCCGGAACATGAAACTGTTTTTGCTATGACTATACACAAATCCCAAGGCTCCGGCTTTGAAAATGTTCTTATTATTCTTCCAGACGATAGATATTCCCCAGTGTTGACAAGAGAGTTGTTTTATACCGGTATTACACGTGCAAAAAAACGTGTCGAGATCTGGGCTGAAAATGAGATATTGAAAATAGCCATTCAACAGAAAATTGAACGGGAATCCGGTCTTGGAAACATGTTTTAGATAAAACATTGGTTCTAACATCAATTATATGAAGACAACTACTTATCTAACTAATGCTCGTTCAGATATGTTTATTGTTTTTGAAAATCAATGCGGGAAATTAACTAGTTTAGTTGAATAGGTAATGAAGAACTGTTAATCTAGGAATTTATGTCGGTAGATGTAGCATAAATGGAGTTTAAATGGAGCTTAAATGCTTTGAAAATAAGATTGTCGTACTACTATAATAATTTCGATGTATTTTTATCCTAACAAAAAAGAAATAAAAATAATAAAAAGTCGGTTGATAAATAAGAACAAAATAGCAAATTAAAAATGTTTGGCAAAGTGCAGATAAGCTCTACTGAAGACCAACTTATTTGGCAATAGTCAAACTAAATTGCCATAAGAGATTGTTTTCTGAGGGAATAAAACTCTTCCCCATATAAAAAAGACAACAATGCCTTAGAGTATTCTGTTATGCCTTAAAAAACTTCGGAGTCTAGGGTAGGTACATATTCAGTCAAGTGCGTAAAACCTTTATGTTTAGAAAAGGCAGTCAGAGTTCACAGCTTTAGCGTGATCGTAAATGTCTTGTTTTCACGCTAAAGCTGTGAACTCTTACGTGTACAAGACGTGCTTTACTGAATATGTACGAGAAGTTCTCTCAAAACGGGGATAATCTTCAGTAGGAATATAGATGAAATCTACATCCAATAAAAATCTAAATCCCGCGAGGATACTAGTATCCGGTTATCTGATCGTGATTGCCTTCGGTACACTTCTTCTGATGCTTCCTCTTGCGTCTACAGACGGAAATAGCCTGGGTTTTATAGATTCTCTGTTCACTTCGACATCCGCTACATGTGTTACGGGGCTTATCGTTGTAAATACCGAGGCGGCATTTACTGTTTTCGGTCAGACGGTCATCCTGTTTCTTATTCAGATCGGGGGTCTTGGGATAATGAGTATGTCGACATTGGTGGCGCTTCTAATCGGGCGCAGACTTTCTCTGAAGGAACGAATGCTTGTACAGCAGGATTTGAATAACCTGAAGCTTGTGAATGTCATCAGTATGGTCAAGTATGTCTTTTGCTTTACGATTGTAATCGAATTTACAGGTGCGTTGGCGCTTTATTTCAGGCTATCGAAGGACAGGTCCACCGAAAAGGCCGTTTATCAGGCGGTATTTCATTCTATTTCGGCATTCAATAACGCCGGATTTGATGTTTTTGGTAATAGTCTCGAATCTTTTACCTCTGATGCGGTAATCAATTCGACAATCATGATTCTTATTATCCTAGGGAGTATAGGTTTTGCGGTACTGCTGGAGGTATACAGTTTCCGTAAGATAAGACGATTCAGTATTCAAACTCGTTTTGCAGTAAAAATGTCGCTGATTCTGCTTGTTTTAGGTTTTGTGCTTATTTACGCAATGGAATGGAATAATAAGGCAACTATCGGAGGGCTTGATTTGAAGGGAAGTATCTTTTCTGTGGCATTTCTGTCGGTTACACCTCGAACGGCTGGTTTTAATACTGTGCCTACTTCGGCTTTAAAGGATTCAACTCTTTTTCTTTTAATGCTTTTTATGTTTATAGGTGCAAGCCCGGGATCTACTGGGGGCGGAATCAAGACAAGCACCTTTGGAGTACTACTTCTGGCAGTCAAGCAAACTCTTATGGGGAAAAAGGACATAGAATTGGAAAAACGTCGGCTTGAAGAAAATATTGTTATGAAGTGTCTGGCTATAACACTGCTTGCTACGGGACTTGTGTTTTTTATTTCTATATGTCTTACGACTTCTGAAAATATGAAGTTTCTTCCGATTTTGTTTGAGACCGTTTCAGCATTTGGAACTGTCGGGTTGTCAACGGGTATTACGTCGGAACTGTCCAGTTTTGGGAAGGTTTTGATTACCCTGACTATGTTTGCAGGCAGAGTTGGTCCTTTGACACTGGTGCTGTCTTTTAGTCAGCTCCAGACTCAGCCCAAGATCCGGTATCCTGTGGAGAAGATTATGATTGGATGATTCACAGAAATATTTTTTATTTAATATATTAATATGAGGTGCTTTAGATGAAAGAATTTTTAGTAATAGGTTTGGGAAGGTTCGGTGCGAGTGTTGCTAAGACGCTTGCTGAAAATGGTTATGATGTCTTGGGAATAGACAGAGATGAGGATGTGGTTCAGGAGCTTGCCGATATACTTACTCAGGCGGTTCAGGCGGATGCTATGGATGAGGAGGTATTGTCTAGTCTGGGGGTTAGTGAATTCGATGTGGCGGTTGTATGTATAGGGAGTAATATCGAAGCCAGTATCTTTGTTACACTGATATTGAAAAAATTGGGGATCAAGTATGTAATTGCCAAGGCGAAGGAGGATAATCACGGGAGGGTTCTTGAAAAAGTAGGAGCAGACAGGATTGTCTTTCCTGAACGGGAGATGGGAAGCAGGGTGGCGCATAATTTGATGTCGTCGAATGTCCTTGATTACATAGAACTTGCCACTGATTACAGTATTGTGGAAATAAGGACTACTGAAAATATGGTGGGTGAATCCATTATAGATCTGGATCTTCGTCGGAAATTTGGGGTGAGTGTAATAGGAATAAAAAGGGACGACAAAGTCAACTTTGTACCGGGTCCCCGGGATACAATCGAGGAAAATGACACCCTATTGGTAATAGGTACAAACGATCAAATTGAAACGCTTAAAAATTATTAAACACCGATTTTAAGGGCTTCTCTCTGTTAGATCTCCAAACTGAAAATATGCAATAAATCGGAGTTTTTGCTTGTGCTAAAATTATGTCTTTGATAAAATCTATGGAATTCACCCCAAGTTTCCTGCAGGTCTGAATATTTGACATCATCGCATCTTTGGTGACAGTGCTGTTTTTACTTTTTGTCTGCAGCCTGACATCCTCTCTTCGTTTTTGAACTTTGGTCCCGTTTTCGCAACTATTATTATGTAAAGGGATGTTGGGATATTTCAGTACCGTAGTAACTCCTTTTTCTTATTTCCGATTTTCTCAATTCTTTCATCAAGTTCTGGGTAGCCGGTTCCGGTGTCGTCAATCTGCAAAAAGGAGGAAACTTCCAGAGTCGTACTGAACAGATAGTTTTTTATATACTTTCCACACTTTCTTTATTTTTTATCGTCTTGTTTCTTTGTGTGTTAATTTCATACACCTATAACAATAGCGCGACTAAAGCTATTAATAGCTTAGAGAAAAATGAAATAGCAAAGCTCTTTTTGATTTTTTTAAATTATTTGGCAATTAATTTACTTGCACTAAAAATTTGGCAAGAGATTATATAGAGGAGACAGCATATTGTTCTCTTTTAATTAGCTTTATCGGAATTAAATATAGCTTTAGTTAAAACTAAAAGCTCTATTTTTATACTCAAAAAAAATAAAAATCTTTTTTTTTAGAATATTAAGTTGATTTTTAGATATCAGGTAACTATTGTACGTATCTGTGTAGCTTAAGTATCAAGTAATTTAATTAATAAAAGTATAGAAAAAATCATGGAACTAGATAAAGAATTAAAAAAGAAAATTATTAATATGTCTGGGCAAGAAGCCTATGACATTGGAATCGAATTATATGAAGATGAGGCAGTCCTTGACCTACGAAGAAATTCCAGAGGATTTAATACCCGTGTTGCAAATGACAAAGGAAGATTTGAAGAAGTAAGAATCGTCTTGAAAAAAAATTATTTTTCGTCAAAATGCTCTTGTTCTGCTCAGGGAAATGCTATTTGTGAACATGCTGTAGCTGCTTTCTGTCAATTTTATGAAGAATTTCCAGATGAACTTTTGGCAATCGTCTACTCTGAACACTCAATAAAAAATATTCCAGGAGCATTCTTAAATAAAAAAGAACAACCCGAAGAAAAAGGTAAGGATAAAACTATTCAAAGCAGTACTGCATTACAACAATATCCTTTGGATAAAATGCTCAATCAACTGAGCAATATCCAATCTCACCTGGTACTCTACTATGAAACAGAAGGATTTCCCAGGGGAGAAAGTAAATGGGATAAAAGTGAATTCACAGTTGAGCTGCATACACAGGAAAAAATCTATTCAGGAAGTAATATCAAAGGACTTGTAGAAACCGGAAGTTCAGCATCATGCCTAGAATTTATTCATTTTTCTCCACAGGATCAGCAGATAATGCAATTTTTTGCATCTAAAGCTGAATTAAATGGTTCTCTCTTTTCCCTAAATGCATCAGATGTAGGAACCTTATTTCATTCTCTTATAGGTTTCAAACGACTCTATACTCGTAATAGCAGAATTAATATACACAATAAACTTGCAGAACTTGTGTTTCTTACAAAAAAATTGTCTGAAGAAGATAAGTATATGGTGGAAGCTCGTTTAAAAGTAGACTCCTCAAGACTTTTGCCGACAAAAGATATCAACCTAATTTCCACTTCTAGTGGGTATTGGCTTGGCATAGAGGCTGATTATTGGTGGCTTCCAACAATAAGTTCTCCAAACTGGCTACATAGTTTTATCAATTCTGAACCTGCGATAATTGATCCTGAAAGTTATTCACAACTTAAAAATATCTGTGATACTAAGATATTTCCTGTTATCATGACAACTACAGATGATTCTAAAGATTCTACCGTAAAAATGGGAAAAACGATTCCTGTATTCACGCTGGACTGGAGAAAAAAATCACTTACCGGTAGATTGGAGTTTCTTTACAAAGATATCAGAGTTCCTCTTTATGGAAAAGATCTGATATGGACAGGAAAAGAATATATTAGCAGAAATGCTGTAGAAGAAGAAAAAACAGTCAAACGTCTTCAAAGAATTGGATTTGCCCCTACAAAAAATGAACCTGAACTATTTAGGCTAATGTCATCAGAAAAGGGGGGTAAATTTTTAGATACACATCTACCTAAACTGACAAAAAAATGGGAAATATACTACTCAATAGAGTTTGACAAACGCAAACAATCCAGTGGAGATATGAAAGTTCAAATTCAAACAAAAAAAGAAAATTTTTCATGGTTTGAACTGGATTTTTCATTTTTTACTAAAAGTGGAGGAAAAACAGACTGGTCAAATATTCTCAAAGCTATCGAGGAAAATAAAAATTATGTATATCTGAATTCAGGCGGACTTGCAAAAATTACTCCTGAAATTCGTAAAGTTATTACGAGTTCACTTGAACACGCTATAACTGATGATGCCATTAAAAAAACTGATGAACCTCTGAAATTTTCATATTTCAGTTCAATCTATATGGCATCCCTACTTGAAGATAGTGAATTTAAAAACGTAGGGCAATGGCAAAAACTCAAAGATTATATCCTTGACCCCAAAAGCAATAAACAGAAAATGAATATCTCCGATAGCCTAAAAGAAACACTCAGAGAATATCAATTGCAAGGAGCCGAATGGATGAAAACCCTTCAAAAAACCCATTTTCACGGAATTCTTGCAGACGAAATGGGATTGGGAAAAACAATTCAGACTCTAGCCCTATTTCAGGATATAAAACGCGAAAATATAAGAAACAAAAAAAATCACTCAACATCTCTTGTCGTCTGCCCGTCAAGTCTGGTAGAAAACTGGCACGAAGAAAGTATGAAGTTTACTCCTGATCTAAAATCAGTACCTATATTCGGAACTAAAAGACTAAATAAAATAGAAAATCTTGATAAGTACGATATAGCAATAACATCTTATGCTCTTATCAGAAGAGATATAGAACAATACGAACACCGTGAATTTGAGTATATAATCCTTGATGAAGCACAGCACATTAAGAATCCGACAACAGCAAATTCGATAAGCTGTAAAACTCTGAAAGCAAGACATAGACTCATACTCACCGGAACTCCAGTAGAAAATTCAATAAAAGAAGTCTGGTCTCTATTTGATTTTCTCTTACCTGGAATGCTTGGAAATCCAAAACAATTTCAAGAACGTTTTGAGAAAAAAATGATTACTAAACAACGCAAAGAAGCTACAAAAGAACTCGCAGATACTATAAAACCGTTTATGCTGCGTAGAAAAAAAGCAGAAGTATGCACACAATTGCCTCCTAAAATTGAACAGATTATATACTGCGAATTATCAAATAAACAAAAAGAACTCTACAAAGCATTAACCCTTGAAGCAAAAGAAATGCTTAAAGCTACAAATAAAGACGGAGTAGGAAAACATCGCTTCGAAATTCTTGCACATCTCATGCGACTCCGTCAAATATGCTGTCACCCAGAACTCCTTCCAGAAAGTTATCAACCCTATGTAAAAGATATGTCTTCATCTAAAATGGAACTACTACAGGAACTTGTGCTGGAATCCATAGACAGTGAACACAGAATCCTCCTCTTTAGCCAATTTACATCTTTCCTTGCAATATTCCGGAAATGGCTCGAAAAAGAGAATATTTCTTATGAATATCTCGATGGTTCTACTAAAAACCGCTTGGCTAAAGTGAAAAATTTTAATAAAAATGAAAAAATTCCAATCTTTCTCTTAAGTCTGAAAGCAGGTGGAACAGGATTAAACCTAACGGGAGCAGACACTGTTATACACTACGACCAATGGTGGAATCCAATGGTAGAAGACCAGGCCACTGACAGAAGTCACAGAATCGGACAAACAAAACAAGTCTCTGCACTCAAACTCGTTACCAAACATACCGTTGAAGAAAAAATAGTCCAACTCCAGGACTCAAAAAGAGAACTTTTCGATGATCTTATGGCAGGTGTACCAACCAAAATGGGACAACTAAAAGCCGAAGACCTAAAATAGAGCTGAATCACCAGATGGTGAAGTTAGAGAGTTAAAAGAAAATGAACCTATTTATGAGGGTGATGCAGTTTTTTTTGAAACTGAAAATCAATCAATATCTACAG
>JAYEIY010000133.1:0-2348 GCA_034660375.1 Verrucomicrobiota bacterium | reverse complement strand
CAAAAAAAAATTACTTTGTTCTAAGTTTTTTTGTAAACTGTCTGTTTCTATTTGCAGTTATTGTTTGAACAAATAACACTTAAAATCATTATTAACTAGTCAGTATTAATCTCAAATACAGTTCAAAATATCTAATTTTGAATTCATAGAGAACCTGTCTAAAAAGTTTTTTTAGCTCTTTAAAAATCTTTTCGTGCAGTATTTAAATATTGGGCTGTTTTTTAAGATAAGAGTGATAGAAATTCATGACGCGTTTAACATAGTTTCTTGTTGATGGAAATCCAATCTTTTTTATAGGATTAGTGTCATGCTTCATATTTTTAGTCCATCGAAGTAAATTTTTTCGTCCTGCATTGTACTGTGCCAACGCATAAATTTCAGAGAATTTCTTTTTTTTCCATTGTTTCAAAGCCCGTGCATAATACCAAGTTCCTATCTCAAGGTTAAGTTCAGGATTAAAAAGCTCATAACGGGTATGTTTGCGGGTATGTTTTTTCTTTTCCCAGTCTCTTGCAGCACCTATGGTTATCTGCATTAAACCAATTTCCCCTACACCACCTTTTGCATTGGCATGAAAATGACTTTCCTGTCGAATAATAGCCTTTATCATCTGCCAACTTACACTATGCCTCTCTGCAGTTTTTACTATAATAGAATCATACCTTTCCTCTATGGAACTCGATTCAAGATAGTAATTGCATAGAATTAAAAAAACAAAAAAGATCAATAGCAAAAAAACAAATTTCAGCATTTTTTTATTTTGGTTTGATAATAAAGTCATTAGCTTTTTTCTTATTTTTTATACTAAAGAAGAGAAATAGTGAAAGAGAACACAGACTTAAAAAATGGCAGTAGCTCAGAAATAAAGTACTGTCAAAACTTGTCTTAGTTCAAAAATGCAATATTTAAATTCAATTATTGATAATTCATACTATTAACATTATCACATTTTTTAATATTTTCAACCAATTCTTTATCATATTTTTTTGCAAATTTAAGATTACATAAAATAGAAACGTTTATATTCTGATACACTTAATCTTCAAATTCTAGAAAAGGGCTTGTTTTTTTTGTTTTTCTCATTATTTTCTTGATTAGAATTAAGATTTACGGTTAATATGGGTTTATTCTCTCTTTGACATTATTTAGACATTGTACGAAAAGCCTTTTTCACTTCGTTCGAAGGCTTTTCGTACAATGTCTATTTATTTTATTTTATTTTTTAAAAGGGTCAATTAATGCTATACAAACAATTAGGAAAAACAGGCAAGGATATTTCCTGCATTGGTGCGGGAGGAATGAGGTTTAAAGACACTGATGATATTGAAAAGTCTGCTGAAATTCTATCTTATGCCCATTCAAAAGGGATCAATTATTTTGACACAGCACCCGGTTATTGCAACAACAAAAGTGAAAAGATTGTTGCATGCGCTATTTCAGAACTAAAAAGAGAGGAATATTACGTTGCTTCAAAATCAATGGCAAAGGAACCAGGTGAGTTTAGACGATCTCTGGAAAATTCTCTAAAAAAATTAAATATTGAAAAGCTGGATTTCTTCTATATATGGTACATTTGTAGTCTCGAAGATTGGGAGAACAGAAAACGTACTGGCATTATTGATGCCGTCATTAAAGCTAAAGAAGAGGGGTTAATTGACAATATTGCTGTCTCTACACATATGAATGGAGAAGAAATAAGACAGCTTTTAAATGATGACGTAGCAGAGATCATACTTCTGGGATATAATATATTAAATTTCCCGTACAGAGAAGATGGAGTTTGTACTGCGGCAAAAAAAGATGTCGGTATTATCACAATGAATCCTCTTTCTGGCGGAATTATTCCACAAAATCCAGATATGCTTAATTTCATACGCCAAGATACAGATAATTCTGTTGTAGAAGCAGCTCTTAGATTCAATATTTCCAATCCGTCCATTAGCTGTGCATTAGTAGGATTTTCATCTAAAAGTGAAGTTGATGAAGCTGTCAGAGCTGTTGAACAATTCACTCCATACAAAAAGACACACATTGAAAGTATCAAAAAACAAATAAGCACTAATTTTCATGGTCTTTGTACTGCTTGCGGCTACTGTATGCCCTGCCCTCACGGAGTTGAAATAGTAAAATTAATGGATACATACAATCAAAAAATATTACAAAAGAATTCAGGCGAAAATATAAAAGCAGTAATGAAAAATAGATTACTGTATCACTGGGACAATCTACCTCCCGAAAACGCACTAAAATGTACTCAATGTGGTAAGTGTGAAAAAATCTGCACGCAAAAATTGCCGATAATAAAAAGACTTGAATTATTGGGAGAACTATCCGACCATGAGTCTAAC
>JAYEIY010000132.1:0-34913 GCA_034660375.1 Verrucomicrobiota bacterium | reverse complement strand
ATGCTTTAACAACAAACTCTTTTCTTCATACTTCAGGTGTTTTTTCTTCTTCATAATCTGACAAAAATCCTATTTTTGTCGACTAATTAGCTTTAGTTTTACTTGAATAATAACCTACTTTGAACAAGTACGATACAATAAACTCTGATTTTTAAGTAAGAATTTGGGATAAATAAATGAGTTAGGATTTTTAATTGTGGAATTGGGAAATTGCAGAATTGGGGAATTGAAAGTGCAAGCCCTCCGCTCGTTCCTCGCTCCGGGAATATCGCTGCCGCGGTAGCCAAGTTTCCTGAAAAACAATCTTTTCCCGAAAATCCGAGCTCTCCCACTCCGTGTGATCCAAAACGTTTCCCAAAGTACTTCGCTATCTCCGAGAGCGAAAACAAAAGCTGTACACGTCCTCGGAGATGACGTACTACTAAAATGCGTGTTGCCGTGCGTGTGATGTGAAGAGTGGGATACTTTCCCCATTCTCTCAAATTTCAAACAACCGAAATCCGAGAAAATAGAAAAATTATCCATATTTCTGCATTCGCAGAAAGGAAGAACGAGTTTTCTAACCTCGCTCGCAAGCTCGCTTCGGAATTATCGCTCCGCGGTAGCCAAGCACTCTGGAAAAACAATCTTTTCCCGAAAATCCGAGCTTACCCGCTCCGCGTGATTCGTAACATTTCCCAAAGTACTTCCCTATCTCCGAGAGCGAAAACAAAAGCTGTACACGTCCTCGGAGATGACGTACTACTAAAATGCGTGTTGCCGTGCGTGTAATGTGAAAAGTGGGATACTTTCCCCATTCTCTCAAATTTCAAACAACCGAAATCCGAGAAAATAGAAAAATTATCCATATTTCTGCATTCGCAGAAAGGGAAAACGAGTTTTCTAACCTCGCTCGCAAGCTCGCTTCGGAATTATCGCTCCGCGGTAGCCAAGCACTCTGGAAAAACAATCTTTTCCAGAAAATCCAAGCTTACCCGCTCCGCGTGATTCGTAACGTTTCCAAAAGTACTTCGCTATCTCCGAAAGCGAAAACAAAAGCTGTACACGTCCTCGGAGATGACGTACTACCAAAATGCGTGTTGCCGTGCGTGTAATGTGAAGAGTGTGAGTATGGAGTTAGATCCTTTCTTTTAGAAAAAGAAATCATTCTATTGGAAAGAAAAGTTGAGGTATTTGTAGAACTGCTAGAGATATTCTTTCTTTTCTTTAGCTAGTTTTTTGATGAGTGCAACGAATCTTTCTAAGTGCGACTCTATCTCGCTTTTGGATTGGAGATAACTAATTATAATTAATTATTGTTTCAATAAAATTGCATCAACAACCTGTTCTACAGTTTTTTCTCATGTTTAGAAAGCTTAATCCACTTTTAAAAAATTCCATCTATAGTCCTTCCATCCAGTTCTTTTGATTCTTCTTTCAAGTAAAAAGGGTCTAGAGATTTTGTAGTATTTTTGAATGCTATATCATTTTCATCAATTCTTACTTGTGTTGTCATTATTACAACATATTTACCAGTTTTATATAGGCGAAAATGATTTAATAATTAATATTGTAGGATATATCCTAATCCCCCCTCAGTCTGTGGAACAAGTAGATCAAGAGGCATTGGAGGAACTTTTTTATTGGTTAAATCACGCTACAGCATAAGATTTCCTACTGTGATCCATTTCCGTGAATGATGACCAAATAATATTCTTGTTCAATAACAGCGAGGATTTTTCACACATAGCATTTGCAGTAGCACGCTTATTTTAATGGTATAATTATCACCATCAATAGTAAACGCATTACCAACAAAAGCCATTAATGCCCCTTAACCTTATTTTATTTTTGTTTTCATAATTGAATATCCGATGGACATGGATCGTAATGTGGATGTTCTACTTGGGGAGTACGCATACCTCCAGAAAGATATATTTCTGGAGGAGTCTCGCATTCTATTTTTAATACCGTACAAAGAGAGTCTGGAGGGTTTTCCGGCAAACCAAGAATCACTAGTTTTGTTTCTTTTTGCTGAAATTTAAGTTCTTCTCCACCATCTAAAAAGAAGACTTTCTTCACTTTTGATTCCAGACCTCCTATAGTTAATGTTTGTCCTACCCAGTGCTTAATCCAGAAGTACAGATTATTCCCTTTTGCAGTAAAAGATCCTATATTACTCCAGTCTCCCCTGTGATTTCCACGTTCTTGCAAATCAAAATCAAAAATTTCAGTATTGTAAAGTGCTTCAGAGTTTTTCTTAATCCAACGACCTACTTCTTCAACTATTGTCACAGATTCTTCAGGAATTGAACCATCTCCCTTAGGTCCAATATTAAGGAGCAGGTTTCCGTTGCCCTGTGCAACTTTTGCAAGCATATCAATTAGTTCTTCCTGATTTTTCCAGTTATGGTCTCCACGATGATATCCCCAGTTATTATTCAAGGTAATACATGCTTCCCATGGCCGCCATGGGTTTGGAGCGGATACATGACCTTCTGGAGTTCCAAAATCACCATCTAGACCATTACGTCCGTTAAATAATATATGCGGTTGAATTTCTCTAACCATAGCATTCATTTTTTCCGCCTGCCATTGTTCTGCATTAAAAGGCCACCAACCATCATACCAGAGAACGTCTATAGGATTATATTTTGTTACTAATTCTTTTATCCTTGCAAAAGTATTTTTAATGAAAATTTGATATTTTTCTTCATCTTCAAGCGCATCAACAGCATCTGGTTGATCATACCAATTATTTAAACTGTGATACAAAGCAATTTTCAATCCTCTTTGTTTTGCGGCATCAACAATTTCCTGAGTCAAATCTCTACCACAACTTTTAACAGAATTATAGTCACTCAAATATGTATCATAAAGTCTGAAACCTTCATGATGCATTGTAGTAAAAACTATGTATTTCATACCATTATTAACGGCAAAATCACATATTGCATCTGCATCAAACTTAGACGGATCAAATTTATCTGCTAATTTCGCATATTCTTCCACGGGGATTTCTTCTCTATTCATTACCCATTCGCCACGTCCAAGCATACTGAACAGCCCATAATGTATGAACATTCCATATCTTAATTCTTCATATTTCATTGTACTTTTTCCTTATTGGTTAGTTTTTTGATGAACTTTGCCGGATTTCCGCCCCATATTTCGCCTGGTGGAATGCTTTTTGCGACAACCGAACCTGCACCGACAACCGATTCCTTGCCAATGGTTACGCCTTTTAGGATGATTACGTCAGCACCGAGAAAACATCCCTCTTCAATTACGACTGCTTTTTTCGGGATATTAACATCATCAAGCCTTTCCTGAAGATCAACAGAGTGAAAATCTGTATCGAATATTTTAACGCCACCGCCCAAATTTACATTGTCATGAATTTTTATGCTCACGCGTGCGGCAAGAAGCACATTGGACATTCCCACATTGTTGCCGATATTGATCAGGGCATCCTCGCCTTTGATTAGAAAACAGGTCTGGGTTCCGCCGACCGGATTAGCCCAGAAAGCAGAATTTATCGTTACATTTTTCCCGATTTTAACAGTTCCGCCATCTGCGAATTTTGCAACAAGAATCTCTCCGAAAACGGTCGGAAACTCATCACAGATAAATGTCACTTTCTGAAATTCATTTTCGTTATATTTACGATATAATTGAGGATTGAATTGAGAATCATTCATCTTAATTATTCCTTTTTGTTTTTTAATTCTTTCACTTGAATATCCCCATGTAGCTCGGAGAAATTTGTCTTTTCATTCATTTAATGTTCGACGTTAAGCGTGCAATATTAGGACAACAGTCGGCTTTATTTGTATGCCGGTGGTTTTGGGCATAGCCAATCGACTAATTCATCGCGCATTGAATGAGCGAACCAGAAATTACCATAAGGATTATAGTGATGGATTTTCTTCATTTAAAACCTTATCGATTTTCTATTTTATGGTAGGCCGCTGTATGCAGAACATCTTTTACATTGAAGCTCATTTTATTTATTTTTTAGATATTAGATAATTAATCAATTTGATTGAATCAATTTTAATATACAAATAAACAAACAAAAATCAAGTTTTTTACTTTTTTTTTCTAAAAACAGATATTTTTTTTATTTTTACACTTGAAATAAGAGATTATATTCATAGTTTGTATGCTTTATTTTATTCTTTATTTTTTATTTAAAAACACCAAAAACATAAAATTATGTATAAATATTTAGAAATTTCAAAAAAAATTGAAGAAAAGATATTTTCGGTGTATTCTGCAAAGGAGCGTTTTGCAACAGAAGAACAGCTTTGCAAGCAATATAGGGTTAACAGAGCAACTGTTCATCGTGCGTTAGAGGATTTGGAAAAGAAAGGGCTCTTAATTCGAAGGGGGAGAGCGGGGAATTTCGTTACAGACTATATAAACACTGGTTTTGATAAACGTCTTCTAGTTGTTGCAATGCCATTAAAAGGACATTTATGGGAAAAACTCTATCTTGAACTTTCCTGTAGAGCTACTGAAACTGACAGGTTTTTAATGGCTATAGATACAGGTGCGATGGCAAAAAAGGAGCCTGGTGCTGAAAAAGAATTTTTTAAGCAGTTAGAAAGAGCTTTATCTTTTCGTCCACGTAACTTGATTCTTTCTTCGGAGATGAATATAGCGACTTTTTTAGAAAAACTTGGTAAATCAAGGCGTAAATTTAGGAATTTAATATGGTTGGATCATAATAGCGACATTTTCAATGTAGATGACATTTATGCTGGACAGGTTTCTACTGATATGCACAAAACGTGGCAATTACTTACGGAAGAAGCCCTGAAGGTCGGCTATAAGGATTTCATTTTATTTGTTTCAGTGTTAAAGGATTATTGGGATATTGCAGAACCACAGATTTGCAAAGTCATAGAGAAAAGCAAACGGGCAAATGGAACATTCTCTAAATTCAGCCAGAAAAATCTTCAGGAATCACTGAGTTCTATAATTAACTTGGCAAAAAGCAGTAAATCCTTAGCAGTTCTCTGTGTAAATGATTACGGGGCACACCTTGTAACCGGTGCACTACGTATGTCAGGGATACAGATTCCAGAACAAGTCGGAATTTACGGCATCTTCAACACACCGTGGGCGAAGCAGGATAATCTTACAACAGTTGATTTCAATCTGGAATTATGGAGCCATAAGGTTATGGAGTGCATAGAGCGCCTAGAAAAAGGCGCAAAGAAACGGAAGATATTGATTCCGCCGGTATTTGTGCAACGCTTGAGTACACGGATAGGAAGATAACCTTTTAAATAAAGATTGCACGAAAAGCCTTTTTAGCCCACACCTTGCTTGAGGTGAGGCTGATTTGGCATCAGCAGTGACCAACGAAAATGGCAAATACACTAATTTTAATCACATCATTATATTATTATTTATTTGGCGAGTTTTTATGAAAAACGAATAGAGTCTCAGGGGAAAACAAAAAAAACCTTCATAAAAAATATCTGTCTGGAGATATTTTATGAAGGCTTTATTGATTCTATAAATATCAATTTATAGTGTAGTTGCTCCACTAATTGCACCGTGACTTCTGAATCTACGAGTCTGAGAAAATTCTCCAAGTCTATGACCAACCATATTCTCGACAACGAAGACATTTTCAAAAGTTCTTCCATTATGAACGGCGAATGTATGTCCTATAAATTCCGGCATTATCATAGAACGTCGGGACCATGTTTTTATAGGCCTTTTTCTTCCACTGGCATCCATTTTCTCAACTTTTCTCATCAAATGTTCGTCGTAAAAAGGACCTTTTTTAATAGATCTTGGCATTCTTATTTCCTCCTTTTATTCTTATTCTTTCTACCACTGACAATCAGTTTATCAGAGTATTTTTTACCCTTTCTTGTTTTATATCCCTTCGAAAGCTGACTCCATGGAGAAACGGGATGTCCACCACCACTTGTTTTACCTTCTCCACCACCCATGGGATGATCCACAGGATTCATAACAACACCACGGACATGGGGACGTTTTCCCAAATAGCGTTTACGTCCAGCTTTACCAAGGTTAATGTTCATGTGCTCAACATTACCGACTTGACCAATAGTTGCCATGCATTTTTGATTAACTCTTCGAACTTCTCCACTGGGCAACCTTACATGAGCATATTTTCCTTCTTTAAGACGCAGGAGAGCCGAATCTCCGGCTGAACGTACTAATGCTGCGCCAGTTCCGGGGGTAAGTTCAATATTATGTATTTGAGTTCCTGGGGGAATATCGGCAAGTGGCATTGCATTACCGGGTTTTGTCTCTGCATCAGGACCAGATAGGACAGTATCACCTTTTGCAAGACCTACTGGAGCGAGAATATAAGCCTTTTCGCCGTCTACGTAGTGAAGTAAAGCTATACGTGCGGTTCTATTTGGATCATATTCTATTTCAGCGACTTTAGCAGGGACACCAGTCTTTTTCCGCATAAAATCAATCTTTCTGAGTTTTCTTTTTACTCCTCCTCCTCTAAAGCGAACAGAGATTCTACCCGTAGATTTAGATCTACCACCAGTGCTTTTTTTCCCTTTGGTAAGGCTTTTTTGTGGCGTAGACCTAGTAATATCGGAATAGTCAGAAGTAACAGTACCTCTAACTCCAGGAGACGTCGGTTTATATTTTTTCATCGGCATATCATTACCTCAATTAATAGTTTTAGGCTTGATTTAATAAAGTTCTATACTGTCGTTGGCGTTAAGAGTTACAATAGCTTTTTTCCAAGAAGCGGTTCTTCCAGGAAATTGGCCACGCATTCTCTTGAGTTTTCCTCTGCAATTCATTGTTCTTACAGACTGCACACCAACAGAGAAGAGTTTTTCTACGGCTCTTTTTATTTCCTTTTTATTAGAATCTTTAGCTACTTTAAAGGAATACTGATTATGAGCATCCATAAGGTCAGTTGCTTTTTCAGAGACCATAACAGTCTTTATTGTATTATATAAATTTTTATGCATTTTCATCTCCTGTATCTTCTACAGCCACCGGAGCTGTTTTTATTTTCTTACTTATACGCTTTTCGAGAACGTCAAGTGCGGCTTCAGTAATCACTATTTTTTTATGAAGCAGGATATTGTAAACATCAACAGATGCTGCATTCATAGATTCAACTTTGGGGATATTTCTTGAAGAAAGAAGGAAATTGTCATCCATTTTTTCTGTTAGGATAAGGGCATCATTACCAGCACCTATTTTCTTCAAAAAATCAATACAGGCTTTTGTTTTTGGCTCATTAATTTCGATATCAGCCACAACTACAACACCATCTTCATTTAATCTTTCTGTAAACACTCTCCTGAGGGCAAGTGCACGGACTTTTTTATTTACTTTTTTTGCAAAACTTCTCGGATGCGGACCAAAGATAACTCCTCCACCACGCCAGAGAGGGCTTCTGATACTTCCGGCACGTGCTCTTCCGGTTCCTTTCTGTCTCCATGGTTTTGCTCCACCACCTCTTACAAAACCTTTAGTTTTTGTGCTGGCATTTCCAGAACGTTTTGCAGCTAAGTAAGCTACGACACAATCGTGAACGGCCTGTTCTCCTTTTGAATCTTCCAGTAGAGTCGCACTAATTTCCAGATCTCCAGCAGGATCTCCATCTACATTATATTTTTTTATTTTCATAATCATGATTCCCTATTTTTTTTTAGCTTTATGTACAATCAAATAGGAGTTCCTAGCTCCTGGAACGGCTCCTTTTATAAGAAGCAGATTCTCATCGACGCGAACATCTACTACTTGCAAACTCTGCACAGTACATCTTTTATTTCCCATCTGTCCCGGCATTTTTCTACCTTTATAGACTTTTGCTGGGAATTCACACATACCAATTGCTCCTGGTTTTCTGAGCCAGTCACCACCATGACTTGCTCTACCACCAGCAAAATTATATCTTTTCACAACTCCCTGAAATCCTTTTCCTTTTGATGTCCCAATTACATCAACAAAGTCTCCAGGAGTAAAGATTCCTGCGTCCACTTTAGTACCAAGTTTAACGTCCTCATCTTTATCGCATCTTATTTCTGCAATTCTTGCAGGGGGAGCAGTATGTATTGCACTTTTTTTAAGGTGCCCCAATACTGGCTTTTTTACATTTTTAACATTCCTTTTCCCGTAGCCCAACTGCACAGCAGAATAACCATTCTTCTTTTCGGTTAAAACATCTGTAACAGTACATGGTCCAGCTTGCACCACAGTAACAGGAACAAGTCTATTATTTTCATCATAGACTTGCGTCATTCCCAATTTTTTTCCTAATATACCAATCATAATATAAATTCCTGATTTTTTTAATAATACTATCTAAACTTCTATAATTTTATGTTAATATCAACCCCTGCAGGCAGGGTAAGTTTTTTGAGAGCATCAATAGTTTTACTTGTTGGACTAATTATATCCATCATGCGTTTATGTGTTCTTATTTCATACTGATCGGCAGATTTTTTATTCACAAATGGAGATTTATTTACGGAAAATTTCTCTATTCTTACCGGCAACGGGATTGGTCCGGCTATTTGAGCTCCTGTCTGTTTAACTGCCTCAATAATATTCTTAGTAGATTGATCTAACACACGATGATCGTATGCACGCAGTCGGATTCTAATCTTTTGATTATCCATCTTATTTATCCTTGTTTTTATTTTCCAATATTTCTTTTTCTATAGATTTAGGCATTCCCCCAAAATGAGAGGGTTCCATTGAGGAGGTTGCACGTCCTTTCGTAATAGAACGCAAAGCCGTAGTATAGCCAAACATCTCTGAGAGAGGTGTATTTGTTTTTACTGTCGTTACATTATCTTGAGTTTCCATTTCAAGAATCTGCCCTCTTCTTGAAGAGACATCTCCTATTACATCTCCCATGTATTCTTCCGGAGTTACTATTTCCAAAGCCATGATTGGTTCCAGAAATTTCATTCCTGCTTTTTTGGTTGCATCTTTAAAAGCCATTGAACCAGCCATTTTGAATGCTAATTCTGAAGAATCGACAGCATGATATGAACCATCGAGAATATTTATATGCAGATCGACCACTGGATAACCTCCGAGAGATCCCGTTGTTGCAGCGTCTTTTATTCCTGCTTCAACGTGTTTGATATATTCTTTTGGAATATTTCCTCCGGTAACTTTATTTTCAATAGTTAATCCATGACCTTCTTTACATGGTGTCATATCCAAAACAACATGTCCATATTGTCCACGTCCCCCAGATTGTTTTACAAATTTTGTATCAGCATCAGAAGCTCTTTTTATTGTTTCTCTAAAGGCTACTTGAGGTTCACCCGTATTTGCCTGCACTTTAAATTCACGATGCAATCTATCTTTAATTATTTCCAGATGGAGTTCTCCCATTCCTGAAATAATAGTTTGTCCTGTATCTGAATCAGTTTTAACCTGAAAGGTGGGATCTTCTTCTGCCAGAGATGAAATTGCTTCAAACAATTTATCTCTATCCTGCTGCGTTTTCGGTTCAACCGCTATACTAACAACGGGTTCAGGGAAAGTGATATTTTCAAGGACAATAGGATTCTTAGGGTCGGTTATGGTATCACCGGTAGTAACATTTTTCAATCCAACGGCAGCAGCTATATCTCCGCTGAAGATTTCGTCTCTCTCTTCACGAGAGTTTGCATGCATTTGCAGGAGTCTTCCAAATCTTGATTTTTCATTTGTACGTGTATTCAGGACAGACATTCCCTGATTTGCAGTTCCCGAGTAAATTCTAAAGAAGGCAAGTTTTCCCACGTATGGGTCTGTCATTATCTTAAAGACTAGTCCAGCAAATGGTTGTTCATCGCCAACATGTCTTTTTATGGGTTCGTCCGTTTTAGGATCAGAGCCTTGAATTTCCCAAACATCAAGAGGAGAAGGCAAATAATCATTAATTATGTCTAGAATTGGTTGAACACCCTTATTTTTAAAAGCTGTTCCACAAGCTGCGGGGACAATTTCATTTGCGATTACGCCCTTTCTGATAGCTATTCTCAAATTCTCGTCAGTAATGGGTTGATCTTCTAGAAAAAGCTCCATAATTTCTTCATCTGTTTCGGCGAGACATTCTACTATATAATCTCTCGCTTGATTGGCACTATCAACAAATTCAGAAGGAATATCGGTTACTTCAACTTCGGAAGTCATTTCCTCATTGTTCCAAATTAAAGCTTTTTGAGAAATTAAGTCAATAACACCTTTAAAATGTTCTTCGGCACCTATTGGCAACTGAATAGGTACTACAGTTACGCTAAGTTTATCTCTAATATCCTGGACAGTTTTTAAAAAATTCGCTCCTACACGATCCATTTTATTCACAAACGCAACAACCGGAACAGAATATTTTTTTGCCTGTCTCCAAACTGTTTCTGATTGAGATTGAACTCCACTTACTGCACAAAAAACTCCAACAGCTCCATCAAGGACACGTAATGAGCGTTCAACCTCTGCGGTAAAATCAACGTGTCCGGGGGTATCAATGATATTGATTCTATGATTTTTCCACAAACAAGTAGTTGCAGCACTCGTTATTGTTATTCCACGTTCCTGTTCCTGTTCCATCCAGTCCATAGTTGCAGTTCCTTCATGAACCTCTCCTACTTTATAGTTTACGCCGGTATAGAACAGAAAACGCTCTGTCAGAGTTGTTTTCCCTGCATCTATGTGTGCCATTACTCCAATATTTCTTACATGATCCAAAGGTACAGTCCTACCGTCGGCTTCTGTGTATTTATGTTTCTCTGTCATTTTACTCATATTTATTTACTTATTAACTAAAGATTTTTTAGTTGTACCTTTTTATTCAGATTCAAGAATTATTTTAAAAAACTACCATCTAAAATGTGCAAATGCCTTATTGGCAGCAGCCATTTTATGTACATCATCACGTTTTTTAACTGTTGCACCAGTTGCATTATATGCATCTATCAGTTCGCCTGCTAGAGCTTCTTTCATTGCCCGCCCCTTTTTTGCTTTGGAATATCCGACAATCCATCTCATTGCGATAGCAACTTGTCTACTAGGAGGCACCTCAATAGGAACTTGATATGTAGCTCCCCCTACACGTCTACTTTTCACTTCAAGTCTTGGTTTCGCATTTTCAAGGGCCTGCAAAAAAACTTCAAGCGGATCCATATCTTTCAATCGTTTTTGTATTATATCCATTGCTCCATAAACTATTTTTTGAGCAATAGTTTTTTTCCCACGCTTCATTACGGTATTAATCAGCCGTGCAATCAGCTCACTATTATACTTAATATCAGGAGTAAGCTGCCTTTTTTCTGCTTGTTTTTTTCTCATTATTGCATGTTCTCCTTGTGTTATAGGCGTTAATAATTAACTTTTCTTTGTCCCGTATTTAGATCTTCCAATTTTTCTATCTTGCACACCGAGAGTATCCAGAGCACCTCGGACAATATGATACCTTACGCCAGGGAGATCTCGAACTCTTCCTCCTTTTACAAGAACAACACTATGCTCCTGCAAGTTGTGCCCTTCACCACCTATATAGGCTGTAATTTCTTTACCATTTGTAAGCCTTACTCTAGCCACTTTTCTTAAAGCAGAATTAGGTTTTTTAGGTGTTCTGGTAGTAACTTGAAGACAAACTCCTCTTCTTTGTGGGGAATTATTCAACGCTTTTGCTTTTGCTTTCTTTTTTGTTTTTTTCCGTCCATTTCGGACTAATTGATTAATTGTAGGCATTTTTTCCTCTTCTATCATTATGTATTTTAAATCCCTAGAGCTTTTTTATTTTCTTCTTTTCAGAAAAAAAAACATTAATTCAAAAAGCTACAGATATTTCTGCGGGGTTTGCAAAATAGTTCTATATTTATATTTGTCAAACAATAATTTTAAAATTAAAAAGTTGTTTAAAGATCAAGTAGAGCTTTTGCTTCATCAAAGGTTTTTGCTTTCTCATGTTCCTCAGTAAATTTAGCATCAAGAGTTTCTGTAATATCTTCCTCTGGCTGAGCCTTTTCATACTGCAGATTTCTTACCTCATCATGCCCTGTTCCGGCAGGTATAAGTTGTCCAAGAATAACATTTTCTTTAAACCCTCTGAGGTTATCAACCTGTCCCATCGTTGCTGCATCGGCCAGGATTCTAGTTGTATCCTGGAAAGATGCTGCAGAGATAAAACTATCAGTTCCAAGAGCAGATTTAGTTATTCCTAATAAAAGAGGTTCAGCTTCTGCGGGTTGCCCTCCTTCTGCCAGAGTCTTTGCATTAGCTTTTGAGAATGTATCACGATGGACTTGCTCTCCGTAAACAAATTCGGTATCTCCAGCATCTGTTACCTTCACTTTTCTAAGCATTTGACGAACAATAATTTCAATATGCTTATCATTGATTTCAACTCCCTGTAAACGATATACTTCCTGTACTTCGTTAACGAGGTATTCCTGAAGTTCGTGGGCTCCGCAAACATCCAGAATTTCTTTTGGCACAACTGCTCCATCAGTGAGGGATTGACCTTTTTTAACAAAATCACCGTTAAAAACAACAATTCGCTTGCTTGACGGAATGAGATGTTTCTCTTCCTGTCCGTTTTCAATATCTCTAACTAGGAGAGTTCTTTTATTGCTTTTTTCTGACATTTTACCGAGTTCGACAACACCATCAATCTTTGCAATTTCTGCAGCTTCTTTTGGTGTTCGTGCTTCGAGAAGTTCTGTTACTCTGGGCAAACCGCCAGTAATATCTTTTGTTTTTGCGACTTCCCGGGGAGTTTTTGCCAAGATAATTCCAGCTTTTACTTTATCTCCTGGAGCAACCAGCACAGTTGTTTTTGCGGGAAGACTATGATGATCTTTCACATCACCTTTTTCATTAACCACAATTATCTGTGGATGTTGTACTTCCTGGTGATCCATGATAGTTAATTCAAGGGTACCATCTTCTTCTTCCGTTCTCAAAGTCACCCCTTCTACCATATTTTTATACTCGACTATTCCTTCATATTCTGTAATGATAGGAACATTATAGGGATCCCATTTTGCATATACTTCATTCTTTTTTACAGCCTCGCCTTCTTCTTTTTGAAGAATAGTTCCAGGATTCAAAGAATGCTTTTCTAGTTCAACGCCTTTATCATTTTCAAGAAGGATAAAAGCATGCTTATTAAGGACAACGTACTTTCCATCTTCCTGACGCACGGTTCTGGCATCAAGAAGCTTTATTTTCCCCCCTCGCCGTGCTTTTAATATTGGTTTTTTATAGGAAGCTGTTGCTGTACCACCTACATGGAATGTTCTCATTGTGAGCTGAGTTCCAGGTTCTCCAATAGACTGTGCTGCAATTATTCCCAGAGCAGAACCTTTTTTTGCCAGATCTCCTGTAGCAAGATTTCGTCCATAACATTTTGTGCATACTCCTGTTATGGCTTCACAAGTCAAGACGGATCTCATTGAAACTGTCTCTATTTCAAATTCTTCTATTGTAGCAGCAATTTTTTCAGTAATTTCTTCACCATTTCGCACAAGAAAGGATCCTTTTTGCAATGGATTTTCTATATCTTCAGCGGCAAACCGCCCTATGATACGATCACGCAATGGCAATTTTTCCTGATCCCCCTCTTTTATTGCACTGACTGTTATTCCTTTGACAGAATGGCAGTCAAACTCGGAACAAACAACATCCTGTGCTACATCCACAAGCTTCCTGGTCATATAACCTGAATCGGCTGTTTTTAGAGCTGTATCTGCAAGACCTTTTCTTGCTCCATGCGTACTTATGAAATATTCCAGAACAGTTAATCCTTCTCTGAAATTTGATTTAATTGGACGCTCTATAATTTCTCCGGAAGGTCTAGCCATAAGACCACGCATACCGGCAAGCTGTCGAATCTGATCACGGCTTCCACGTGCACCGGAGTCAAGCATTGCATAAATAGGATTTATTTCCTCTCTGTTATCATTGTTCTGCAGTGTCTGATGGAGCTCAGATGCAACATCGTTGTTTGCCTGAGTCCATGTATCAATACACTTATTGTAACGTTCCATATCAGTAATAATACCATCCTGCCGCTGTTTTCTGACTTCATCTATTTTTTTTGATGCTTCTTCAATGATAACATTTTTCTTTTCAGGAATAATCATATCTGTCATTCCTATTGAGAAACCTGATTCGGTAGCATATTTATATCCAACTTCTTTCAATTTATCAAGATATACAACTAATTTTTCCCTTCCAACAACAGAATAAGCCTGTTCTAAAAGGTTGCTCATTGTTTTTTTATCTATTATATCGTTGAAGAAACCGAGCTCTTCTTCCCATACTTCATTAAACAAACAGCGACCTATAGTTGTATCTATAAACTTGCGTTCCTTATCTCCCCATAATGTATCCTTTCCATAACACGGATTTTTTACAGAGATCAAATCATGAATATGTAGGATTCCCTTGTCATAGGCTAAAAGAGCTTCAAATAAATGGGAATATTTTTTAAGTGCTTTTGAAGCTTTTCTTGCGTGATATGTAAGATAATAAATTCCCAGCGTAATATCCTGAGAAGGAACTGTCATTGGTTTTCCATTTGCGGGAGAAAATATATTCAAAGGAGCCATCATAAGCATTTTTGCTTCCATTTGAGCTTCATTGGAAAGCTGGACGTGTACGGCCATCTGATCGCCATCAAAATCGGCATTGTATGCTGCACAAACAAGGGGATGCAATCTTATAGCCTTGCCTTCTATGAGAATAGGATCAAAAGCCTGAATACTCAATCTATGCAAAGTCGGAGCACGATTAAGTAATACGGGATGTCCCTTTGTAACCTCTTCAAGAATATCCCAAACTTCTGGAGTACGTCTTTCAATTATTTTCTTTGCACTTCTAACTGTATGAGCAAAACCATGCACCTTTAATTTTGCAATAATGAATGGTTCAAAGAGAACCATAGCCATTTCTTTGGGAAGCCCACATTGGTGAAGTTTCAATTCTGGCCCCACAACAATAACAGATCTACCTGAATAATCAACGCGTTTCCCTAGTAGGTTTTGGCGAAAACGCCCCTGTTTCCCCTTCAACATATCACTCAGAGATTTAAGAGGTCTTCTTCCTGTACCTGTAACTGGTCTTCCATGACGCCCATTATCCAATAAGGCATCTACAGATTCCTGAAGCATTCGTTTCTCATTTCTGATGATAACTTCGGGTGTCTTAAGGCGAAGAAGATTTTTCAATCTGTTATTTCTGTTAATAACTCTTCTATATAGATCATTGAGATCAGATGAGGCAAAACGTCCTCCTTCAAGTGGGACTAACGGTCTTAAATCTGGGGGGATAACCGGAATTACATCCAATACCATCCATTCAGGATGTGTTTCAAAGTTATCACTATCTATAGAGAAGCCTTCGGTAATACGCAATCTCTTTGCAATCTTACTTCTTTTGGCTTTGCTTCTAGTAGAGCGCATTTCTTCTCTCAACTCTTCCTGAAGTTCATCTATTTTTACATTCTTCAATAATTCTTTAATAGCCTCAGCTCCCATTCCGGCTTTAAAATTATCTCCGTAGAGTTCTCTAGCCTCTCTGAATTCTGAATCAATAAGAATCTGTTTATATTCCAGTGGGGTATCTCCAGGATCGGTAATGATCCAATCTTCGTAGTAAATCACCCTCTCAAGTTTTGTTACAGTCATATCCAGTAACAAGCCAATACGACTAGGAAGGCATTTATAGAACCATATATGTGTTACAGGGACTGCGAGTTCAATGTGTCCCATTCTCTCCCGTCGAACTCTTGAATGTGTAACTTCTACTCCACATCTATCACAAACAATATTCTTATGTTTTACACGTTTGTATTTACCGCAATTACATTCCCAATCTTTTGTTGGACCAAATATGCGTTCGCAAAAGAGTCCACCCTTTTCAGGTTTAAATGAACGATAGTTTATCGTTTCCGGGTTTTTTACCTCTCCTCTACTCCAGGAAGCTATGACTTCTGGAGATGCAATCCCTATGGAAACTTGATTTGATTCATCCTGATTTAATCCAAGAACTTGATCTAGGCTACTATTGGTTCTCAATTTGAGTTCCTCCACAATAATTAAAGCTTTTTTAAGCTAATATTTTACAAATTAAATATGCGAAAACAAAATAACTTCTTTGTCATATTTTCTTTCTCAGTCTTATGTCGAGACACAGGCTCTGCATCTCTTTCATTAGAACATTAAACGACTCAGGAATACCTGCACCCAAAGTATTATCTCCTCGCACAATACTCTCATAAATGTTAGTTCTACCAGTAACATCATCACTTTTTACGGTTAGAATTTCCTGTAAAGTATAAGCTGCACCATAGGCTTCAAGGGCCCACACCTCCATTTCTCCAAAGCGCTGACCTCCATTTTGTGCTTTTCCTCCCAAAGGTTGCTGAGTAACGAGAGAGTATGGTCCGACTGCTCTTGAATGGATTTTATTTACCACTAAATGGTCTAATTTCATCATATATATTTGACCAACGGTAATTTTTTGGGCAAAACGTTCTCCAGTAATACCATCGTACAGGTATATTTTCCCATCTTCTGGTAAATTAGCTTTTTTCAATAATTCATTTATTTCTTTTTCCGAAATACCGTCAAAAACCGGTGTTGCAATTTTTATTCCAAGCACGCTTGCGGCCCATCCCAAATGGGTTTCAAGGATTTGACCTACATTCATTCTACTTGGGACACCAAGCGGATTAAGAAGGATATCCATTGGAGTTCCATCTTCCATAAAGGGCATATCTTCCTCGGGAACAATGCGTGCAATAATTCCTTTATTCCCATGCCTTCCAGCCATTTTATCTCCAACAGAAATTTTCTTTTTGCTAGCAACATAGACCTTTACAGACTTCACAATACCCATTTCACTTTTATCGCCCTTTTTGAGCTTTTCGATAGTTTCGTCTGTTCGTAAATCAAGTTCTCTAAAACGAATTTTAAATGGCTTCATAACTGCATCTATTTGTTTTTTTGCAGCACATGGAGGCATTTTATACTTATCGTGTTTACCAGCAAGTTTCTTAAGTAAAGCCTTCGTTACCTTTCTTCCTGCGGGAATAATAGGAGTTTTATCTTCCTGTGTTTTATCAACTACATCAACATTAAGTTTTGAAGCAAACATGACATTAGCCAATTTATCAGCTAATTCAGCAACAATATCTTTATATTCAGACTGATGGTCTTCTTTTACGTCTTTTATTTTCTGTTTGAGTTCCTGTTCGCTAAGCGTAGAAATATTAGGATCATATTTTCGTTCAACACGTACTTCCATTACAATCCCACCAGTTCCTCCTGATAGATAAAGAGATGAATCTTTTACATCAGCAGCTTTTTCACCAAAAATAGCTCTGAGAAGTCGTTCTTCAGGAGCAAGTTCAGTTTCACTTTTAGGTGTTATTTTTCCGGCAAGGATATCGCCTGGCTTAACCTCAGCTCCAACTCTTACAATTCCCTCTGGTCCAAGATTTCTAAGCGCATCTTCAGAAACATTAGGAATATCTCTGGTTATTTCTTCAGGTCCAAGTTTTGTATCTCTAGCAGTGATATCATATTCTGAAATATGTACACTGGTATAGGTGTCATTTTTAGCCAATCTTTCACTGAGGACAATTGCATCTTCAAAATTGTATCCTCTCCACGACATAAAACCAACCAGAACATTTCTGCCAAGAGCTAATTCTCCCTGATCAGTTGCAGCACCGTCAGCAATAATTTCTCCCGCCTTTACGTTATCTGCAAGTTTTACAATGGGTCTCTGATTAATTGTTGTGCTACTATTGGTCCTCAAAAATTTACTTAATTTAAAATGCTTTGCCGTCTTACTTTTTTCAATATTGTCGGGGATTTCTCCATCTTCTGAAATAATAATATTCGCTGCATCAACATAAGCGACTTTTCCTGATATATCGGACATTATTCCGGTTTTAGAGTCCTCGGCAACTTTTGCTTCGAGACCAGTTCCGACATAAGGAGAATCCGTATTTAAAAGCGGAACAGCTTGACGCTGCATATTTGATCCCATAAGAGCACGATTTGCATCGTCATGTTCTAAAAATGGAATAATTCCAGCTGCGGCGCTTACCAGTTGTTTAGGCGAGACATCCATATATCCAACATCCTTGGCAGGAGATTCCATTGATTCGCCTTCGAATCTAGCCAAAATATAATCTTCAACAAATTTATTCTCTTTATCCAATACGGCATTCGCCTGTGCAATTACAAATTTTTCTTCTATATCTGCACTTAAATACTCTACTTTATCCGTAACTTTTCCATTTTCCACTTTTCTATAAGGAGTTTCGATAAAACCATATTTATTTGTTTTACCATAAATGGCAAGAGAAGAGATCAATCCAATATTGGGTCCTTCAGGAGTTTCAATAGGACAAACTCGACCATAGTGACTGGGGTGAACATCGCGCACCTCAAAACCAGCTCTTTCCCGACTCAAACCTCCAGGTCCAAGAGCACTTAACCTACGTTTATTTGTCATTTCAGCAAGAGGATTTGTTTGGTCCATAAACTGAGAAAGTTGATTACGTCCAAAGAAGTCTCTTATCACGCCACTGAAAGCTTTAGGATTTATAAGTTTTGAAGGTTTTGTTTTTTCATCCAAATCCAAAAGAGTCATGCGTTCTCGTACAAGGCGTTCTGTTCGAACAAGTCCTACACGGCAGTGATTTTGCACCAATTCTCCAACGGTTCGCACTCTTCTATTTCCCAAATGGTCAATATCATCCACTTTTCCGTGTGTGTGTCTTAACTTTGAAAGCATGATCGTTGCGCCAATAATATCACTGTTTTGCAAACCTCTTTCTTGCAAATCAGTATCAAGACCAAGTTTTTTATTAATTTTATAGCGTCCCACATAACCAAGATCATACCTATTTTTATCAAAAAACAAGCGTTTGAGCAACTGTTTAGCATTATTTAGGTTGGGGGGGTCTCCAGGTCTCATTTTTTTATAGATTTCTTTGATAGCATCTTCAGCTGTACGGGTAACATCCTTCTCTATGCTCTGCATGAAATAGGATCCGAGCTCGCTAACATCAACAATATCAATCTTTTTAATATTGAAATCTACCAGTAATTGCAGAAGTTCACTGTCAAGTGGAGTCAATTCCTTTATCAAGACTTCTCCATCATCAGTTGTAACATCTTCCACAACATATTTTTCCAGCAGATTCTCTTCTTTTTTAAGTTTTGCTATAGAAATAGAGCTGATTCCATAAAAAGCATCCAGCAAATCTCTGTTACTTGAAAATCCAATAGCCCTTAGAAATGTGCTTATCAAAAACTTTCTTCTGCGACGATAGCGGTCCATATAAATAAAGATATCATCTCTTATATCAAATTTTATATTTATCCAAGAACCTCTATCCGGAATAATTCTATATGAGTAAAGAATTCTTCCATTTGTATGTTTAGATTGTTCAAAACAAATACCAGGGCTTCTATGCAACTGACTAACAATTACTCGTTCTGCCCCATTGATAATAAAAGCTCCTTTTTCGGTCATCATAGGCAGATCACCCATAAAAACATCTTCTTCTACGGGAGAAGAACCCTGCTGTTCCAAACGAAAGGTAATGTATAGAGGAAGACTGTAGGTTACTCCATCTTTAATACACTTTATAACTTCATCAGGATCCTCACTTTTTCCTGAAGTTCTTGACTTTCCAAGAAAGTATTTTACAAAGTCAATCTTGAACTTCTTGTCAAAGCTGTGAATAGGAAAAATTTCTTCTAAAACCTCCTGGAGGCCGTGTTTTTTCCGTTTGCTGGGGGGAACATCTTTTTGCAAGAAACTATCAAAAGAAAGCCTCTGAATATCAATTAAATCAGGGGCTGTTAACAGTTCGCGTAATTTTCCAAAATTAGTACGTTTGGTCATAGTCAATCCTCAGAAAAAATAACTAAAAATATAGGTATTTCGGAGATTTCTCCGAAATAGCAGAAGCCGGACACAATGTAATTCTGGATGTATCCGGCTTTCAGAGTAGTTAAAAATACTACAAAAGTAAAACTATTGTGAAACTACTTTAACTCAACAGTAGCACCCACGCCTTCGAGTTGTTCTTTCATCTTTTCAGCATCTTCTTTTGCAACGCCTTCTTTTATAGTTTTAGGCGCAGCATCAACGAGACCTTTTGCATCTTTAAGTCCAAGTCCAGTTATACTTCTTACTTCTTTGATAACTTTGATTTTTTTCTCTCCAAATGATGCAAGAACAACATCAAATTCTGATTTTTCTTCCTCTTCAGTAGCTGCATCTCCACCTGCGACTGCCATAGGCATTGCTGCCATAGGAGCTGCTGCTTCAACTCCAAGTCTGTCTTCGAGAGCTTTAACTAAATCCGATAGTTCTAATACTGTCATGTTTTCGACATAGGAAATAAACTGTTCCATTTCCTTTGAAACTTCTACTTTTTTTTCTTCTGACATTTTCTTCCTCCAAATTTATATATTTATTTACGATGTTTTTTCTATTTTATTTTTGTATGCCTGCAAAGCATATACAATACTTAAAACTTTATTGTTTAAGACAACTGCCAAATTCCGTTTTGGAGCCTCAAGAACGCCTAGCAATTGTGCTTGAAGAACCTCTTTACTTGGCAGATCCGCAAGATTTAGGAGTTCTTTATCGGAAAGAAAATCTTCTTGAAGAAGTCCTCCCTTAAATCCAACCTTTTTCTGTTTCTTGCTAAAATCTTTAAGTAACTTGGCAATTGTACAACTATCACCATCTCCAAAAACAACTGCCGTATCCCCTGTAAAAGAATAATCTCCGGGAATCTCTATCTTCTGTTTTCTCAAGGCGAGCGCAATATAGGAATTTTTAATTACCTTACAATTAGCTCCATGCTCTGCCAGTTTGTCTCTCAATCCAGAAAATTCTTCAACTGTTAATCCTTTATAGGTACAAAGGAAAAAATAACTTGATTTTTCCAGCATTTTACAAACATCATTCAATAATTGTATTCTTTCAGGTCTCATTTTATACCTTTACAATGTCTTTAATATCAATTTTTATTCCGGGGCTCATTGTTGTCGAAACGGTACACGAAAAGATATAAGTTCCTTTTATGACCGCAGGTCGAACTCTTACTATTTCACGAACAAAAGCCAGACAATTTTCTTCCAATGCATCTTTACTAAAAGATATTAGTCCGACTGGTGCATGCATGCAACCATTTTTATCTGCACGGTACTCAATTTTACCACGTTTTGCATCCTTAGTTGCCTTAGCAACATCATCTGTTAATGTTCCCGTCTTAGGGTTAGGCATTAAACCTCTGGGTCCCAGAACTCTGCCTAAAGGTCTCAGATCTTTCATTGCGGCAGGGGTTGCAATCAATACGTCAAAATCAATCCAACCACCTTTTATCTTTTCAATGAGATCTTCAGAGCCTACATAATCAGAACCAGCCTCTTTAGCCGCTACTGCGGCATCTCCGGCTGCAATAGTTACAACTGTAACCTTCTTTCCTGTACCATTTGGAAGAATAAGCGAACCACGTACATTTTGGTCTGATTTTCGTGAATCTATTCCCAAACGCATTGCAACTTCAACTGTTTCATCAAAATTAGCTTTCGGAAGATCTTTAAGAATACTCAATGCTTCATCTACAGAATAGTTCTTTGTCTGATCTATCTTCTTCATCTGTGCTTTATACTTTTTCGCTTTTTTAGCCATCAATCACCTCGATTCCCATGCTACGAGCAGTCCCGGCAATAATATTAATTGCTGCCTCATCCTCACGTGCATTCAGGTCTTTTTCTTTAATTTTTACTATTTCAAGAGCCTGCTCTTTTGTTATTGACCCCACCGTTTCCTGACCGGGATTATTTGCTCCGGAAGCAAGACCTGCAGCTTTTTTAATTAACACAGCTGCGGGGGGTGATTTTGTAATAAACGTAAAAGAGCGATCCTGATAGACACTTATCACAACAGGGATAATCATGCCTGCTTGATCCTTTGTTGCAGCATTAAATTGCTTACAGAATTCCATGATATTAACTCCGGCCTGCCCTAAGGCTGGACCGACTGGAGGCGCAGGGTTAGCCTGGCCTGCCGGAATCTGCAATTGCACTTTTGCTGTTATTTTTTTTGCCATATAAACTCCAGATAATTTGTATTCAAAATTTTATATTTTTTCTACTTGCCAATATTCAAGTTCTGCTGGTGTAGATCTACCAAATATACTTAACATTACGCGCAACTTACCTTTTTCTATATCAACCATTTCTATATTGCCTTCCAAGTTAGTAAAAGCACCTTCTTTTATAATCACAGTTTCTCCTACTTCAAAGTCCACTTTTGGTTTTACAACTTCTTCGTCTTCGGTAAGTTGACCCAATATTTCTTTTACTTCTTTAGGATCCAAGGGACTAGGTTTATCTCCACCAAGGAAGGATATAACATTATTTGTTCCGTTGATATAATGCCATAACTTTGCATTAAAATTTCCTTCCTGATCGTAAAGATCAAGGCACATCATCATATACCCGGGGAAAACTTTCCTTTGCTGCATTGTTTTTTTCCCTTTTTTAACTTCCGAGACAATCTCTGCGGGAATCAAGAGTTCATGAATATACTGATTCATCTCTTCTAATTCAGCTTTTTTTTCAATACTTTCCTTAACTCTATTTTCTTTACCGGACATGACATGGACTATATACCATTTATCCATATTTTCTTCATTCTGCATTTTAGGAAAAACCTTATTCTAAAAATTAATAACCCAACGAACAAACATAGAACTGACTTTATCAACAAACCCTATCCAGACCATCATTATAAGAAGAGTGACAACAACAAGTATTGTGGAATTCAAAAGTTCAGTCTTAGTGGGCCAAGTACATTTCTTTACCTCTGAAACAGTATCTTCATAAAAATTTTTAATTTTTTTTAATATATTCATATCAATTCTTTTATTTTTCTTTACGACCCCATAAATAAAATAAATGGCAGGTGAGACAGGGGTCGAACCTGCGACCTGCGGTTTTGGAGACCGCTGCTCTACCAGCTGAGCTACTCACCTTCCTTCATTAAGAACGCAAATAAATCTTACTTAGTCTCTCTATGTAAAGTATGCTTTCTCGAGTTTTTACAGAATTTCTTTTTTTCCAAACGTCCCGTTGTATTCTGTTTATTTTTCGTTGTTGTATAATTTCTTGATTTGCATTCTGTACATGCAAGGATTACCAGTTCTCTAGCCATTTTATATTCCTAGTATATAGAATTTGCCGAACTAACAAGTAATTAGTCCGGCAAATTATTAACAGTTTAAAAGATTTACTCAATAATGCTAACTACTCTACCCGCTCCAACCGTACGTCCACCTTCACGTATAGCAAAACGCAATGTCTCTTCCATTGCAACAGGAGCAATCAATTCTACTTCCATAGTAATATTGTCTCCTGGCATAACCATTTCTACTCCCTCAGACAATGTTACAGCACCTGTAATATCTGTGGTTCTAAAGTAGAACTGCGGACGATATCCTTTAAAGAAAGGAGTATGTCTTCCACCTTCATCTTTATTCAAGATATAAACTTCCGCCATAAACTTAGTATGAGGAGTAATTGAACCTGGTTTAGCAAGTACCTGTCCTCTTTCAACGTCGTCCTTTTTAATCCCGCGGAGCAGACATCCAACATTGTCTCCAGCCTCTCCTCTATCCAAAAGTTTACGGAACATTTCAACACCGGTAACAGTTGTTTTTCTGGTAGGTCTAATTCCTACGATTTCAATTTCATCACCAACATTAACAATACCACGTTCGATACGTCCAGTAACAACGGTACCACGACCTTCAATAGTGAAAATATCTTCCATCGGCATCAGGAAATCTTTTTCCAGGTCACGTTGAGGTTCAGGGATATATTCATCACATGCTTTCATTAACTCAATGATTGTTTGAACATCCTTGTTGGATTCGTCTCCTTGAGCCAACATAGCCTGATGAGCTGATCCACAAATAACAGGAACATTGTCTCCATCAAACTCATATTCATCAAGAAGTTCTCTTACTTCCATCTCTACCAATTCGATAAGTTCATCATCATCAACAAGGTCAGTTTTATTAACATAAACAACCAATGCAGGGACTCCAACCTGACGTGCAAGCAAGATGTGCTCTCTTGTTTGAGCCATAGGTCCGTCAGTAGCAGCAATTACAATGATTGCTCCGTCCATCTGAGCAGCACCTGTAATCATATTCTTAATATAGTCTGCATGTCCGGGACAATCTACGTGTGCATAGTGTCTATTTTCTGTTTCATATTCTACGTGTGCAGTATTAATCGTAATTCCGCGTTCTCTTTCTTCGGGAGCATTATCAATTTCATCATAAGATTTGATATCTCCGCCATGAATTTTATTCATTGTCATTGTAACTGCAGCGGTAAGAGTTGTTTTTCCGTGATCAACGTGTCCGATTGTTCCGATGTTTACATGTGGTTTCGTTCTTTTAAAAGTTTCTTTAGCCATTTTTCGTCTCCTGATTCTCCGGAAATTTCTCCGGCGTTTATTATTTTGTTATGTTTTTTATTTTACTTTACAACATATTATAGATCAATCACACAAATAAGTCTGGAGCCCACGACCGGATTTGAACCGGTGACCTCGTCCTTACCAAGGAAGCGCTCTACCACTGAGCTACGCGGGCTTTTTCCTTTTGGCTGCGTAATTTAATCGAACTACCCGCAAATACAACATTATTTATTAAATATTTAATGCTTTGTGAAAAAAAGTCTCAAAGACTTTACTTCTCTTCTGTTTCTGCTGATTCTTTTGGGTCTTACTTTTCTACTTCATTTTTCTCTTCTTCATCGTCTATAGTTGCAGTATTTCCCTCCGATTCTTCTACTTCGTTAGCGGAATTACCTGCATTCTCCATTGCGGTATCAAAGATGCCACCTAGATCTCCCAAGTGTTCTCCCTGTTCAATTGACAGAGAATCCACATCTGCTGCTTTTTCTATAACTTCAGCTTTAAGACTCAGCCCGATTTTTCGTTCATCAACGTCGAGTTTTATTATATTTACTTCTACTTCCTCATCAACCTTCAAGACATCCCCTACCTTCTCTACGTGTTCTTCACTTAGTTCAGAAATATGAACAAGTCCCTCTATTTCATCTCCTAAATCGACGAATGCTCCAAAGCTGGTTAATTTTGTTACTTTTCCTTTAATTTTATCACCTAAATGCAATCTTTTTCCTATATTGCTCCACGGGTCTTCTTTCAACTGTTTAATTCCAAGAGAAATTCTCTGTTCATCGGGGGAAATATCAAGAATTACAACTTCCACTTCATCTCCTTTCTCCAAAACTTCACCAGGATGATTTATTTTTCTAGTCCATGACATATCACTTACATGTATCATACCATCCATTCCGTCTTGTATCTCTATAAAAGCACCGTAAGAAGTCATATTTCTGACTTTTCCGGTTATTTTTGTTCCAACAGGAACATCTTTTTCCAACTGCAACCAAGGATTTTCTGTTATTTGTCGCAAACTAAGTGATATTTTTTTGGTAGCTTTCTGGATATCAATAACTTTCACTTCTATTTCATCACCGATAGAAAGGATATGCGATGGGTGAGAAATACGTTTTATCCAAGACATCTCAGAAACATGAATAAGTCCTTCAACACCTTCCTCTAATTCGATAAAAGCTCCATACGGCATAATATTAACAACTCTGCCTTTTATATTTTCTCCAATGGGATAAGTTTCTTCAACAGCTTCCCATGGATCATCATTCTTTTGCTTCAGCCCCAAAGAAACGCGTTGTTTTTCGTAATCAATATCTATAATGATTACATCTATTTCATCTCCGACAGAAAGCATTTCCGATGGATGGGATACTCTTCCCCAAGACATATCAGTTATATGCAGAAGACCATCTATACCGTCAAGATCTATAAATGCACCAAAATCAGTTATATTTTTAACGACACCTTTCTTTATTTGATCTACTTTTATATCATCAATAAGTTCTTTAAGCTTTTCTTTTCTTGTTTCCTCGAGAAGTTCACGTTTGGAAACAACAATATTTTTTCGTTCATCATTAATCTTCAATATTTTAAGTTCCAATTCCTTATCTATATATTCGTCCATATTTTTTACAGGAACCAGATCTATTTGAGATCCTGGTAGAAATGCTTCTACACCCATAATATCAACCATCAATCCACCTTTAATACGACGATTAACCAACCCTTTTACAACACTACCTTCTTCGTAATTCTCAATAATATTATTCCAGGCTTTTAGCATTAAAGCACGCTGAACACTTAACAGAGGACTACCACCATCACGGTCGTCTTCAAGCAACTCGAGAAAAACTTCCTGCGAATCACCCTCCTTTAATTCATCCCAATTTTCAAATTCTTCTTTGGGAATGAAGCCTTCAGACTTATAGTTTATATCAATAAGAGCTCCGTTGTCACGCTTATTTGAGACTATTCCAGTCACAATTTTGCCTTCCGACAGTTTATCTCCAGAGATTTCTTCTTCTACCAGCAAGTCTTCCATACTGGACATATTTTCGACATCAATTAGATCGTTGAACATTTGCATTGTTTGAGTTTTGTTTGACATTATTAACCTTAATAGTTGCTTGATGAACGTACATTTTTCCCTCGGCTCGCTAAATTAAAGCGAATTATTTAAAATACAAATTTTTTCCAGTTTTTTTTTGAGAAAAGTACTTTTTATAGAAATTTTCAGTTAAAAAGTAGAGGGTTGAGAGATTGTGAGTTATTTGGAAAAACTGATTAATGCAATCTGTCAAGTTCCTTTCTAGACAAAAAAATCATTCCGATTATTGCTACGACTAAAAAATATAGGATAAGTTCTGGCAACCAGGATTGCAAGCCTGCGCTTACAGAAAGATTTTCGGAAAATGGACCAATTACTGGTGAAGGACTGATACCTTTTGTAAGCCAAACACCTATGCATAAAAATAAATTTGAAAAAAAATGGAGGGTTCCTTCTTCTGAGTTCATGGTATTATTGGCAATATTTTCAAAGAAAGAGCTACCCATTCCCAAGAAATAAAAAATCAGCGAAACAAAAGTTGCTACAGAAAATGTAAATACGGTTCCAAATGTAAGCCCGAGAGCTACAACAGTCCCGAGGTGTAGTAAAAACAAAAAGAACATCATAGTTGCATTGCCCAAGATAGTGCCGGTCTTGTAGTATACGCGAAGCCCCTCTTCTCCGGGGAAAATGATATCTTTTTTGGTTATCGGGATAAAGGATACGGTGAAATTATTTTTAGGAATCATGGAGACGGGAATCTCTGCGGTATGTATTCTATAGGGATATTTGTTAAATTTTACTTCATATCTCTCAATTTTTCCTGGTGTTTCTACAATCCATTTTCCAGCAAGTTTTTTACGTCTTTGTGTGTAGAACTTATATCTAAAAGAAATGGATTTCCCTTGTGGTCTTTTTTTAAGATTAAATTCCCATGTTCGCCCTGTTCCTGCTGGCAACAATTGTTCTTCTCTTCTAAATTTAAGAAAAAGATTTTTTCTTATTTGTGTTTCTGTTTCATTTGGGGGAAGTTTTCCTGTTGCCTTTAATTTAGAATAGGCTATATCTACTTTTATTTCAACAGATCTTCCTTCCGGCTGACAAATAGAGTAAACTGGATTAATACTTTTTAACATTTCAGTTATTTCAGTCTTATTTTCCCAATTCATTGTAAAAACTAATGCACAAAGACCTGATGTAAGGATACAACAGAACAAAGCAATGGACGCAAATGTAAAAATTCCAAGCCATTTGCCAATCCAAATCTGCACTCTGGAAATAGGGAAAGAAACAAGGGCGTGCATCTGTTTTCCATCAATATCTTTCCTAACAGTTACACAGGAAAACCATAGAGTTGCCATACTCAGAATTGTTGTCGAAAAATATAAACTATACCTAAAACGCAGACGGATCTCGTTAATAAGGACTTCATCTGCCTTTGCAGCCGAAAAAATAAAAATTCCTACAAGAATCAAAATAAATAAGGTTCCTATGCCTGCTCCCCCTCTAAATATTAACCTTAAAGTATTTCCCGCAATTGTCAAAATTTTACTAAGTTTTCTTCTCGTACTCATTAAAAAAAATCTCCAATTATTTATGGAAGGTGTTCAAGACAGTATTCTTCTCCATCCTGTGATGATATTCTAAATTCTTTCCCAGGTTCATCCTTATCTGTAACACCGCATTCATTACAAACGTGAAAGGCTTTTTTTGATATTTTAATTTGTTCTACCTGCTGCTTCATATTTCTTTTTCCCGCTTTCATGTTCATATAAATGTCTTTCCCAAAAAAGATAAAGTAATTTGTTAAAGATGCAAGGAGGCAAATTCGCTGCGACCAAGGAGCAAATACTAAAGAAATAACAAGCCCTGCCCAGATAAAATATGCCAAATACTTTATTTTTATGGGGAGTACAAAAAAGAGATAAAATTCAAAATTGGGGAGGAGGTATGCAAAAGCAAGTATAATGGATGTCTCAAGAAAAACATTTGTCAATATGTTATAAGGAAAGAAAAAAGATGCGACAACTGTCATCAGCCACCCGGAAAAAACAAAAAAGGTAAATTTAAAGTCTCCCCATTCCTCAACAAGAGCCGACCCCATGAAGTATATAACAAAATATATCCCAAAAAGAGCAAAAAGATTCTGGACTCCTGGTGGGATAATAACAAAAGTAAAGAGTCGCCAGATCTCACCCTGCATAACAGCCGTAGAATTAAGAACGAGATGGTTTAGAAATGCAATACCTCCATGAGCACTGGCATAAAAAAAACAAACAAGCTGTGCAACAGCCAGATAAAGGGGAAGCTTTTGTATCGCAAATTTTCCAAAGTTTTGTTCTAAACGATCTAAAAATTGCATTTGAATATGTAGTTTAATTAAAATATTGGCAAAAACGGAAATTTGGTTTAATTTATATCGAAAAGCTGTTTAGTATAGTTTAAATCTACTTTTTTATGGAATTTAAAATGAAATACCAAGATGCCTTGCAATATCTAAATGAATTACAGTTGTTCGGGATAAAACTCGGTCTTAAAAATATAGAAAAACTCCTAACAGAACTGAATTCTCCGCACGAAAAGCTCAAATTCATACATGTCGCCGGAACAAATGGAAAAGGTTCTGTATCTACCCTTTTACATGCTGCTCTCACGGGTTGCGGAAAAAAAACGGCCATTTTTACATCTCCGGACCTCATAACAGTACGCGAAAGAATACGCATCAATGGAAAAACAATAACAGAAACTGCATTTTCTGCCGTCATTGAAAAAATATCTAAAAAAACAAAAATCATACAAAAAAACACTCCCGACTTTATGCCCACATACTTTGAGGCTCTGACGGCTGCTGCACTAATTTATTTTGCTAAGGAAAAAGTAGATATTGTTATCTGGGAAACTGGAATGGGGGGACGCTTGGATTCAACAAATATTGTATCTCCGCTCATTTCAGTAATAACAGAAATAGGGCTGGAACATTCAGAATATTTGGGAAACAATATACAGGAAATTGCAATGGAAAAAGCAGGAATAATAAAGAAAAATTGTCCTGTAGTCTGTGGATCTAAAAATCCGGAAGCCCAGAAAGTAATCTTAAAGCAAGCAAAAAAGCAACAAAGTGAAATACTCTTACGTGATAAGGACTTTTTTATTTTAAAGACATCTTATATATCACTCCCGCAGTTCTGCAATTCTGCAATTCCACAATTTCAAATGAATACACAAATACTTATAGCAGAAAAAAAATATACCGTAAAAAACAATTTATGGGGGACATATCAGGCTGATAATATTGCAACTGCATGCGCCGTCCTTCATATTCTGCATAAAATAAAAATAATAGACAATATTTGCGAAACTGTAAAATACATGAAAAATGCTCTTTGGCCCGCACGACTTCAGTTTTTAAAAGGAAATATACTTATCGATGGTGCTCATAACCCCAATGCAGCATCAGCACTCGTAAAATCTCTGAAAGATGCCTTCCCAGACAGAAAATGGAATGCTATAGTAGGCATAATGAACAATAAGGATTATCTTTGTTATTTAGATACTCTTCAAGAAATATGTGACTCAATCATAATTACAGCAGTAAAAGGACGATATCCATCTTCTCCAGAAAAAATATTTAAACAAATTAAAAACAAATATTCTAATACAAAAATCCATTTAGAAAAAGAACCAGAAAAGGCACTCAAAGTTATAGAGTCCATGCGATCGCCTTTAATTACTGGTTCTCTTTACCTAGCCGGAGAGATAATGACAATCCTCTATGGGAAAGATTATATACCTCCTATTTTGAAAACAGACAGTTTCTCAACCTGTACTCTCTGAAAAGAAAGCAATAAAAATATTGAAAAAGATAGACTATGATGTATTTTTACCTAAAGATACTGACTTAATTAGACATTGCACGAAAAGCTTTTTTCACTTTATTCAAAGGCTTTTCGTAGACTGCCTGTTTCTGTTTTGAGTTGTGTTTTTGAGTAAATAACACTTAAAATTATTATTAACGAGTCCGTATTCATTTTAAATAAAGTTCAAAATCTCTGATTTTGAACTCATGCGAGCCTATTACAGGGTCTAACTACAAACAAAAAAGAGGAAAAAGGATTAAAACAATTATGGGATTTATAAAGTTCGTCATCATCATCGCAATCTGTATAGGAGTCTATTTCGGCTATAAACAAATGTCACTTATCAAGGTACAAACCAAAGAATTGAACAGATTACGGGGGCTCTATTCCAATCAAAAGTGGGAAGAAATAACAAAAGGCTACGAAACATTTTGGAAAAAATATCCTGAACAAAAAGGTGTCGACAAAAAAAATGTTAGCAATGCCTACCAGTTTATTGCTTCAGATCTACACATAAAAGCAATAAGCGGAGATAAAAGTAAGTATATTGAAAGTGCTCAAACTTATGAAAAAGCAACTGAATTTGGTAAGCTCAACGAAGCTTCTCTGATCGACCAATGCGATAATTATTTAACTCTAAAGAAATATGACAAAGCAAAAGAAATAATAAAAGAAGCAAAAGACAGATCCGATATTAACGAAAGAAGATTCAAAACATATCAAATGAGAATAAAAAGAAAATTCTAAATAAAATATAATGTTTAATAAATTAAAAAAGTTTTTCAAAGGATCACGCTCTTTCTTTTTTGGGATAATGATACTTTTTGTCTTCATTTTTCTCTATATTGTCAACGTTTTTTATGGCGACCCTATTTCAGAAAAGGTAGCTTTTTTAAACCATGGGATTATAGACAACATGTTTCGTCAGAGAGGCATTACTATGGTCGATTCACAAATAGTAATTGTTGATATAGATGAAAAAAGTCTTCAAAAATTCGGGCAATGGCCCTGGCCTCGCACGGTAATGGCAAAACTTCTTAGAAAGCTTGACGAATATGAAGTAAAAGTAACCGGCCTTGACATTGTTTTTGGAGAAGCCGATAAAACATCTCTGAAGAACTATATCCCTCCTCTCAAAAACTATCTTCCCGAAAAAATAGATCTTTCTCAACGAGAACTTGATAATGACTGGGTACTTGGTGAGGCGGTCGCTGATACAAATACAGTATTGGGTTATGTTTTTATTCTAATAAAAGAGGGAGAGACATACGAAGATGTTGATGTCTTACCTTTTCCTGAATTTTCTCTGGAAATAAAAGATGACAAATTAGCAAATATTCCTTTTACCAGAGCAAAAAGACCACTCCTCAATATCTTGTCTATATGTAACTCAGCACTAAGTGAAGGATTTTTCAATTCCGCCCCGGATAGATCTGGAATAGTTCGCAAAGTTCCACTTTTAATCAGATATAAAAACCGAGTTTATCCATCCCTGCCCCTGGAAATGGCAAGAATAGGTTCAGCAAGTGATATTACACTATGCACCAGTAGTAAAGATGGATCCCTTATGAGCATTAGACTGGGAAAAGAAGTAATCCCCGTAAACGAGAAAGGAGAAATGTTTCTTAATTTTCGAGGACCACATGAAACTTTCGAATATATTTCTGTAGCAGACATTCTTGAAGGGACTGTCCCTCCAAAAAAACTAAGAAATAAGTATGTTCTTGTCGGAACATCTGCACTAGGATTGCTTGACTTGAGAGCAACTCCTTACAGCGGTGTTTTCCCAGGGGTTGAAATCTTGGCAACTCAGCTGGACAATATCCTAAAAGCAGATCCGATGGAGCATATAAAAAAAACAGAAGTTTCTCTTTCTATAACTGTTTTACTTGTTATGGGAATACTCCTAATCATTTTGCTTACATTCACACGACCTATCATTGCAGGTATATTCGGTTTTATTCTCATTCTTTCCATTTTCTTTGTCAATTATTATGTGTTTTTCCTTAATAATAATATTCTCTGGACCGGATATGTTCTTATATCTATTACTCTTCTCTTTTTACTTGTCTTACTCATGAATTATTTCCTTGAAGGTAGAGAAAAAAGATTCATACATTCCGCATTTTCTCACTACGTCTCCGAAGACGTTGTTGCTGAAATGACCCAGGATCCTGGAAAACTGACTCTGGATGGAGAAGAAAAAGTAATAACTGCATTTTTTTCGGATATACAGTCCTTTTCCACATTTTCAGAAAAAATGACAGCAAAAGAACTCAGTACATTTCTTAACGAATACTTGAGTGCTATGTCAGATATAGCCATGCAGAACAAAGGAATGATAGATAAGTTTATTGGAGATGCTGTTGTCGCAATATATGGAGCTCCTCTTGACAATCCAAACCATGCAGAGGATGCAGTAAGGAGCGGTTTGATCATGCTGAATAAATTAAAAAAAATGCGGAAAATATGGAAAGCCAGAGGCCTCCCCGAAATATTTATAAGAATCGGCTTAAATTCCGGAATGATGAGTGTTGGAAACATGGGAAGCAAAAATCATTTTGCCTACACAATGATGGGAGATAATGTAAACCTTGCTGCCAGACTTGAAAGTGCGGGAAAAAAATATGGACTTTCATTTCTTATCTCAGAAGCAACCAGAAAAGCAGCCGGAGATAAATTTTACTCTCGTTATATAGATAAAATTATAGTAAAAGGAAGAACTCAACCTGTCAACATTTATGAACCTTTACTGGAAGGCATCCCTAATCCAAAACTAAAAGAAGAAGTGGATTCTTTCGAAAAAGCACTCAAATCTTATTTTAATATGAAATTTGACGAAAGTATCAATATAATTACAAAACTTAATAATAAAAAGCCACACCCTCTCTATGATGCATACCTGGAACGTCTAGAGCACTTTAAAGAAAATCCACCTCCAGAAAACTGGGATGGAGTCTATAAGTTTACAACAAAATAAAGAAAACAGGTACATATTCAGTAGTGCCTACACACTGCCCCCCCTCTTTTTTTCACCCCTTTTTAGAAATACATTGACCTTACAATATTCAAAAAAGGCAAATTTACATGAGGCAATATTTTTTCTTTAAAAAATCAAAATTAATACGCCATAGAATCAGAAACTATGCATCAGATAAAGATAAATTTTCTGAATTTAATTCTGTTATCCAGAACTCATAGTTTACGAGCAACTCAGTTTCCCTTTTTTTATATAAAAACTTGAAATAATGGACATTGAATACCATATTAATTTCATCATCAAAAATCAAAAAAAAAGGTATTCAATGAAAAACAAGATACAGCAAATTTTACTTCCTGCAAATGGAAGTCTTGATTTAACAGTATTAAAAACAGTCAATGAGCATGAAGAAACTTATTGGTCTGTGTTAATTGGGTTGGCTGAGATTGAGCGCCTGCCACATGACAAAAATCATATTGTCTTCAAAATACTTGTCGGTCGTTTCTATAATACTGGGTATAGATTAAATAATTTAAGCCAAGTCTTTGGTGTAAGTGAAAAAACTATTCGTAAATAGGGAAAAGCTTTAAAATTGGGTTCCGTGGAAGAAATGAATCGTGTTTTTGCTGGTAATGCAAACAAATTGAAGCTTACTAGCGAAGTATTGGGTTATGCAAAAGGAGTCTATCATTTTTTTAAAGGTAAAGTTAAGAATTATCGACAACTTGCAGTAGAGGCTATTGAAGATAGGTATAATATTTCCGTTTCCGGTGAGAGGTTAAGGCAATTATTTTTGATAGAAGAAACTCAAGAAGAACACGAGTCAAAAGTTCCTAATGAGAATGAGTCAAAAGTTCCTAATGAGAATGAGTCAAAAGTTCCTAATGAGAATGAGTCAAACGTTTCTACTGAAAGTGAGTCTAACGTTCCTGATGAAAATAAATCAAATGTTTCTACTGAAAATGAATCAAATCATTTGCAAACTATTCAAAAGACAAAAGAATCAATAACAACCGAAAATATTGGAAAAACGGAACAGATAGAAGAAGATAAAAATGACAAAAAAGGGAATGACAGTTGCGTTAAAAGTTCTATTCCAGGTCAAACTTTATCTCCATCGAGCAACTATTTTCCCTTTTTAGGGCTACCTTTAAGTGGAGTTGAAATCTGTAGCCAGCCCAGATTATTACAACATTGTGGTCTTCTTTTGTTTTCTCCCTGGATAGATCTGCTTTTTCCAGAAAAAGACTCTGAAAACAATTTAAATAAACAATGGTTAAGTCACTTTCTGCTTGGCGGAGTTAATATAGAACAGAGTAAACACATATCCTTCGAGAGTTTAGAAAAATTAATTGGTCCAGTTATCCAGAGCTCCAAGTTATCGAGCAACTCAGATTCCCTTTTTTTATCCAGGATATTATTCCACCTCATCTAAGGTCAATTCTTAAGAAAGAATATCCGTTTTATCCCCAGCGGGGATATTCACCGTAGCCCACCGCATCGCGGTGGGATATGAATAAGAAAAGAA
>JAYEIY010000131.1:0-11815 GCA_034660375.1 Verrucomicrobiota bacterium | reverse complement strand
TCATTTCAGTTCTTTTGCTACCAGAATTCATGATCAAAATAAGGTTCCGGCAACTTTCCTAATTGGTGATACAAAGCTGTTTCCATTACGTTAAAAGATCTATATCCAAATTTTATTTTTTGGTTAAGTCTAATAAGATAATATAATGATGCACTTTAGTTATTCATTCTTATTTCAGAAAAACTTGTTTTTTGGGAAAAAGAATTTAAATTTGATTAACAGCAGGTTCGTACTTGATCCACAAATTCCGGTGAAGACCCCTACTTTAAGTCAAAATAATTAGAAAAAATGGTTCATCACGGAAATGCGTAGGAATATGAGCCTAAAAGTACGCATTATCGTGAAGAAGCAAAAATGCTCTTAATCATTCTGTCACATAATTATTCTGTCAAAAAAACAAAAAAGGAGAATTAGAAAATTAGAGAAAGAGTAAAAAATGAAATTAAAAAAACGTATCTCATTGATATTAAGAGAGATAAACTGATATTCTAAAAAGTTTTGCCATAAAAAACACGAATATTACTCCTAAGGGATTAAAGAACTTCAAGCAGAATATATAATAAATGAAGTGAATTTTTAACATATAGCTGTAGATAAAAAACTGGTTCGCTCATTTTTTTTTACTACTTAGCTAAAGCGTTCACAGCAATAAAAAATTAAATAGTTAACTTTTTCAATCAGTTAATAGAAAATAAAGACTACAGCATATTATGTCAAAAAAAAATATAATAAAAATTAGTTTTGCATCAGAAACAGATATAAAAAATATTTCAAAATTTGTAAATAAGATTTTTGATGAATATGTAGGACCTACCTTTTCTGATGAAGGAAAAGACGATTTGCATGAATATATGCAGAAATATAATATTCTTGCACGCACACAGGCTAATCATTGGATTTTAATAGCAGAACTACAGGGAAAACTTATTGGGATGATTGAGGTAAAAGATAACAATCATATTTCTTTGCTTTTTGTTGCTAAAAATTATCAGAAAACCGGAGTGGGATCTCTATTATTTAAAGAGGCATTAAAAATCTCTATAAAAGAATCAGAAAATACATCTATGACGGTTCACGCTGTCTCAAATGCCGTGAAAGCATACAAAAAGTATGGCTTTAAAGCAACAAATACTGAACAATGTGAAAACGGAATAAAATTTATACCAATGAAAAGAAAAATCCAATGAAAAAACTTATTCATATCCTTTTTATCATCTTTTACCAAATCAAAAAAGTCGTGGATCTTTTCTATAAATTTGATTCTAGAGGCGTATATATTGCAGTATGGCATAAAGATCGTATCTTGATAATAAAAAATTCTTACAAAAACGATTATGTTATTCCATGCGGAGGAGTTAAGCGTAAAGAATCATTCCTAGAAGGGGCAATACGGGAACTCAGAGAAGAAGTAAATATTCAAACGACGCCAGAAGACCTTATTCTTGTCAAAGATGTTCTTTTGCAACAAAGTCCAAAATATTCTGGAAAAATATATGAAATTCACTTTAGCGAAGAACCAACATTTAAACCAGATGGACTCGAAGTTGTCTGGGCCGAATTTAAAACTATTCCAGAAGCATTGAAAATGCCTCTGGATTCTACCATAAAAGACTATCTTGAAAAACAAGGGAAATGTTCTTGAAAAAACAAAACAACCTATTAGAATATCTTCATTAGGGCAAAGCAACCTATTAAATATATTCATTCAACATAAAATAACCTATTAGAATATCTTTTTATGAAACGAAAACAAATATTATATTTAAAAGAATGGAAAGATCGTGATAATAGGCGCCCCTTAATTATACGTGGTGCTAGACAAGTAGGAAAAACATATCTTGTTCGGCAATTTGCCAATCAGGAATTTGAAAATCTGCTTGAAATAAACTTTGATTTGACCCCCTCAAAAGCAAAAATTTTTGAAAATTCTAACATTGATGAAATCCTGAAACTTCTTGCAATAGATAATCACATTGATATTATTCCGGGAAAAACCCTCCTTTTTTTTGATGAAATACAAGCTACTCCCCAAATAATAGCAAAACTCAGATATTTTTATGAGTTAAAACCAGAACTACATATTATTTCTGCTGGTTCCTTATTGGATTTCACTCTTGCTAATCATGAATATTCAATGCCCGTTGGAAGAATAGAATACATGTTTATGGGACCAATGCTATATAGTGAGTTTTTATTGGCTAATAACGAGAATGCTTTGCTTGATTATATTACAGACTATTCCCTTCCAAATCAACTTCCGCCGTTAATTCACAACAAATGTTTAAAATACCTAAAACACTATTTTTTTACGGGAGGTATGCCAGCTGCAGTAAAAGCATATATAAGCAAAGATTTTAATGCTGTTTCTTTTGAACATAAAATAATTATTCAAACGTTTATGAATGATTTCAGTAAATACAAAAAACGTTGTGACACAGATCTGTTGAGAACTGTTTTTACAAAAATACCCACTTTAGTCGGTAATAAGATTAAATATGTAAATATTTCACAAAATCATAAAGCTGCAGCGTTATCTGAAGCACTTTCTTTATTGTCTATGGCAAAAATTCTACATTCTGTTTATCATTCCTCTTGTAACGGAGTCCCATTAGCAGGAGAATTAAATGAAAAGATTTTTAAAACAATTTTTTTGGATATTGGTCTTCTTTTGTCTATATTAAAACTCAGCATTTCCGATTTGGAGTTGGAAGAGAATCTGATAACAGTTAATTCCGGAGCATTGGCTGAACAGTTTATAGGTCAGCATTTGCTCTCTTTGTATAGGAATTATGAGGAGCCGCATTTGTATTACTGGCATCGTATGAAAAATGGAGCATCTTCAGAAATTGATTATGCTATAGAAAATAATAGAAGAATTATTCCCATTGAAGTCAAGGCAGGAAAAACTGGGTCATTAAAATCATTGCAAGTTTTTGTATCTAAGAAAGACTCTGATATTGCTGTCAGATTTAATGCAGATTTACCATCAACTATTAACACAAAAACTTCTATTCCAAAAATTTCCGATAAAGAATATAAGTTACTCTCTCTCCCCCTCTATATGGTAGAAGAACTACCAAAAATCTTAAGTGAAAACATTTAAAAATATGATAAATAATACATATACAGATAAACTCAGAGAAATATTTGGTTTCAACTCTTTCAGAAAGGGACAACTTGAGGTCATAGAAGCTCTTCTTGCAGGTAATTCCGCTCTAGCTGTCTTTCCGACTGGAAGTGGGAAAAGCCTGTGTTTTCAGTATGCTTCTCTTTTTTTGCCCAATCTTACAGTTGTTGTCTCCCCTCTGATTGCACTGATGAAAGACCAGGTTGACTTTCTCCAAGCAAAAAATATTCCCGCAGCCAAACTGGATTCAACACTCTCCTGGAATGAAGTAAAACAGGTCTATTCCGATTTGCGAATGAATAAATTAAAGTTGCTTTATCTTGCCCCGGAACGCCTCTCAAATGAGAAATTTGCTCATATTCTTGAAAGTCTCAATATTGATTTGATGGTTATTGATGAAGTCCACTGTATCTCTGAATGGGGACATAATTTTCGACCGGATTATATGAAACTTGCCAGAATTGCAGAGCAATTATCTGTAGGCAGAGTTTTAGGCTTAACTGCCACTGCAACCCCTTCTGTTGTAGATGATATTTGCAAGGAATTTCATATAAGAAAGGAAAATTACATCCACACTGGTTTTTACAGACCAAATCTAGAACTGCGATTTACACCATGTGCGGAGTCCGCAAAAATTGATCTTCTCATAAAAAAAATTAAGGAAAAACCTTTGGGGGCGACAATTGTTTATGTTACTAGACAGAAGGCGGCTATGGATTTGGCTGAAAGCTTGACTAATGCACAAATAGATGCCTGTCCATATCATGGGGGTATGCAAAATGAGCAGAGACACGAGATTCAAGATTGGTTTATGAAAAGTAAAACATCTGTTGTTGTTGCAACTATTGCATTTGGAATGGGGATTGATAAAGCGGATATCAGATATGTCTATCATTATAACCTAGCAAAGAGCCTCGAAAACTATTCACAGGAAATAGGTCGTGCCGGACGTGATGGAAAAGCTTCAATATGTGAAATGTTTGCGGACTCCGCAGATATTATAACGCTTCAAAATTTTACTTATGGAGATACTCCTGATCCCGACTCAATTGCTAATCTTACCAATTTTATTTTGCAGCAATCGGGGCAGTTTGATGTATCTCTCTACGAACTTTGCGGGATCTATGACATGAGGAATTTAGTAATAAAAACATTTTTTACATATCTAGAGCTTCTTGGAGTCATAACCCATGTTTCCCCCTTTTATAGTGAATATAAAGTTCGTTTTTTACAAAATAAAGAACTAATTTGTAACAGTTTCAATAGTCAGAGAGCATCTTTTCTTAATAATCTCTTTAACACTGGGAAATTCGGAAGAACCTGGCTAACAATAAATTTAAAAGAAGCTGCAACTTATCTAGGCGAACATCAAAGTAGGATCTCAAAGGCATTGAATTATCTCGAAGAACAGGGCTTTGTAACTCTGAAGGCATCTGGAATCAGGCAGATTTACAGAATAAATAATAAAGTTGCGGACTCCGCAATATTAATAAAAGATTTACAGGCTAGATTCATGCAGAGAGAGGATCATGATGTAAAAATGAGTAATAACATCATAAATTTACTGAAATACGAGGGCTGTAAAGTCCGCTTTCTGCTAAACTTTTTTGGAGAAAATTTTCAAAAAGATTGTGGTCATTGCGAATATTGTTTAACCACAGCTGATACAAGTCCGGTAGAGCATCCCGAGTATATGTTTACAGAAAATGACAAAAATATAGTAAAATCACTAAAAAGAGAATTCTCTGAAGTTTTTATAACAAATAGAAAGCTGACTCGTTTCTTATGCGGCATAACCTCTCCGGGAACATCACGGACAAGGATTCCATATATTACAGAGGACGGCAAAGAACGAAAAAAAGCATTGACGAAAAACCCCTCTTTCGGAATCTTTGCTAAAGTCCCTTTTGCAAAAGTATCGAATTGGTTAAATAAATTATTTTAAGGAATATTATTATGAAGAGATTTGAAGAATTATTTGAAGAACTTAAGCTGAAAGCTACTTCAAAAGATCCTAACTCAGGCACAGTAAAAGAGCTGAATAAAGGGGTGCATTTCGTAGGTAAAAAAATTGTTGAAGAAGCTGCAGAGGTATGGATGGCATGTGAGCATGAGTCTAAAGATGACGCTGCAGAAGAAATTTCTCAACTTCTCTATCACTTACAGGTTATGATGATTGCCTGCAATCTTGAGTTGGAAGATATTTATAAGTATTTATAGGCACTTGTTTTTCGTTTCTTCATGATAGTGGTACATGTTAAGTAAAAAATATAAAATATTCTCACTAGATCAGATATTCCTGGCTGACAACTAAGTAAAATCAGGGAAAAATGACACAGTTTCATCTTTAGCACTCAGAAATAAAGGATTTGTCTTATATTCATTATTTGGTCCTACAAGAACGCGAGCAATTCCTTTATTCAATGGAATGCTTGTAGTTCTTATCTCAGTATTTTTTGTACCAGTACTTTATTCCGCAATAGAAGAATTCAAATTTAAATTAACGAACAAACGGAAAAACTAAATGTTTCTATTTAAACAGCACCTATTTTCGGTTTTAATCAGTATTTTTATTATAGTTTTAGGTAACATAGGTTTTTTACAAGCCCAGAGTAATTCTCCAGGTTTTAGTATAAAGACGGTTAATAAGCGCTTAAGTAATGCTCTTGCAGATAAAAACCTGACCGAAGAAGATAAAAGCTTGTTAAAGAAACTTGCCGATAAAATAAAAGCCAGTATGCAGGAATCTAAAGACTGGCGTGAAAAAATTGAATTATATAAACAGGATATAAATAGTGCTGATCAGGAGATCAAGAAATATGGAAATAAATATTCTGAAACAGCAGAGATAAAAAACTATAAAGAACTGTCTGTCGAAGAGCTTGAAAACCAGGTAAACAGATTGGAGTCCACTCTTGAAAAAGTTGAAAATAAAAGAGATGAGATAAATAAAAATGTTAACACCAAGGCTGGACGCCGCGCAGAAATTCCCAAACAAATTGTCTCCTTAAAAGACAAAATAAATGACCTTGAAAATCAGACTTCAGAAGCAAAAAAGAATGACAGTGTAAAAGCACAGCTTGAATCCATGCTTATTAAGGCAGAAATTGCCACACTTGAAAATGAAGTAAAAGCATATAATAAAGAACTAAGTATGTACGCGGCTACCACGGATTTAATGCCGGTAAAACAGGATTTTCATAACAGAAAGGTCAGGCTTCTCGAAAAGAAAATTACTCAAATAAAGAAATTTTTAGCTGAAAAACGTGCAGAAGAAGCAGAAGCTATTGCCGAAAAAGTACAGAATAAATCATATTCGCATCCAGCGTTAGAACAAATTGCTCAGAGAAATAAAGAATTTGCTTCCATGCTCACCGGCTCAGAAGGTATAATCGAAAAACTTTGCCAGGCAACAAGAAGCAGTGATAAAGCGATGGAAGAGCTTGACAAGGTTAAAAAGCTGTTTTCTGATATCAAGACCAAGGTGGACGCAACTGGAATGACTCCGGCTTTGGGTTTATATATGCGAAACAAAAAGAATGCTTATTCTTCTGATATTTATTTACAGGATAAACGAAAGGTCATCCCTGAAATTCAAACTCAGCTTCTCAGGCTTGACGAAGAGCGCTCTGAACTCTCCGACATTTATGAAACTGTTGATCGCTTAATTGAAAAGCATGATAAAACTATCACCAAAAAAGAGGAAGAACAGATAAGGCAAGCCGCAAGAAAGGCCTTTGAAATCAAACGTAAACTACTTGATAAAATAATCAAGAATATGAACCTTTATTTTATTGAACTTGTAGAGTTGGATACTTATATGCGGCTCTACATATCAAAAGTCAAAGAATTCAGATTATATATCGATGAACACGTTATATGGTACAAAAGTGCATCCAAACTGAATGCAGATGACCTAAAAAATACATATCAGTTCCTAGTAATTCTTGGCTCACATGATGCGTGGCAGAATGCCTTAGATAAATTATATTATGATTTTCTAAATAACTTTTTTGTTTATATTATTTTTATTATCTTTCTAATTTGTCTTTCATTTTGTTTCAAGAAAATAGATAGATCTATAAAATTTTTTGCTAAAAAGGTGAAAAAGTATAAGACAGACAGTCTTTTCTATACCTTTAGAACGATGTTTTTGTCTTTACTGTATGCCATCCCTTTTCCCCTGATATTTCTTTTTATAGGGTTGCGACTTCATATTAATGCTGAAGGCAACTATTTTATATATGGACTTTCTAAGGCATTTTTAAAAAGCGGTCTGATATATCTGATACTCAGAATTATCGCTCAAGTTTGCAGAAAAGAAGGACTGGGGGACAGGCATTTCAAATGGACACAGGAATCTCTCGCCTTGTTTAAAAAACATCTTCGCTGGTTTACTCCGGCAATTGTAGGATTGTTTTTTCTTTCTGCTTTGGTTTCCGCATTTCCTACAGATACACTAATCAATGGGAAATCTTTTCACAGATTTATTTTTATAGTCAAAATGCTGGTTTTTGCTTATTTTTTCTTTAATGTTATCAACCCATTTAAAGGACCTGTAAAAAGGTTTATAAAGAGAAGCAAAGGTATATGGGCTGAAAGGCTCTCGTACCTGTGGTATTTTGCATCTGCTGCCTTTGTACTGATGGCTATTTTAGCTATCCTCGGATACTTTTACACTGCTGTTCAACTGAACTCAAAACTTCAGATGACTCTGCTCGTATTATTGTCTGTAACCTTTATTTACGGCTTGGGCTACAGATTCCTTTTCTTTGTAAGACTCAAAATCGCTTTCGAAAGATTGCAGGAAAAAAAGAAGCAGGAGGAGGAAAGAGACAAGCATGAAGACAGTGAAAAAAGCGTAGAAGATGATGATAGCGTGGGAGAATCAGAAAACCTTTATACAATGGGGCAGGATACTAAGAAATTCCTGACAACAGCAATTATTATTATTATGGCCATTTGTTTATGGTTTATATGGAAGGACCTGTTTCCCGCATTCAAGATGTTTGATAGGATTGAACTCTGGTCTACCTCTCAAAAACTGACTGAAACAATCAAACAGTCCGGCGATGACGTAGTACAGACAATACAGAAATCAATTTCTGTGACCCTTTCAGACATTTTTATGTCCGTTTTTTCTCTTATCCTAACATTTTTTGTTGTAAGAAATATCGCAGGAATAATTCAGATATCATTGCTTCAGCACCTCCCTATCAACAAGGGTTCAAGGTTCGCTATCATCACCATAACTAAATATGCTGTTATTCTTGTCGGAATTCTTATATCATTTTCCTATATCGGTATCTCATGGTCAAAAGTTCAGTGGCTGGTAACTGCAGTTTCAGTCGGTCTCGGTTTCGGGCTTCAGGAAATTTTTGCAAATTTTATATCTGGTCTTATTATTCTCTTGGAACAGCCAATAAGGGTAGGAGATACTGTTACAATAGGTGATGTAACTGGTTTTGTAAGTAGAATAAAGATAAGAGCTACTACTATAACCGATTGGGATAAAAAAGAACTTATTGTTCCCAATAAAGAGTTTATAACCAGTAGATTGGTAAATTGGTCTTTGTCTGATAAGCTTATCAGGCTCACTGTGCCAGTCGGTATTGCTTATGGTTCAGATGTGAAAAAAGCTGAAAAAACACTCTACGAAGTCGCAGAAAAACAACCTGATGTCCTGGCTGATCCACCGCCGAGAGTCCTTTTTGAAGAATTTGCTGACAGTGCTCTAACTTTTGAACTCAGGGCTTTTGTCTCTTCTGTTGATTATTATATTAGTACTAAGCACGATCTCCACATGAAAATAAATGAAGCCTTTAGAAAGGCTGAAATAGAAATAGCCTTTCCTCAACAGGATATTCATATCCGCAGCGTAGAAGCTCCATTTACAGTTCAACATAAACAAGAAAAATCTTAAAACCCATCCTTCCTGCTTAATTAACCTAGTTCTTTTGTGTTTTTGTAGTCATTATATATAAATAATAATTCTGCAGAGATTGAATAAAACTAAAATTGTATTATATTACCTAAGCTAACGAAAAAATCGTATTTCTAGACATTTCAGAGATTCTCAATCGTGAATTTATATTAAAAAGGAGGTACAACAACAGTTAATTAGAAAAGAACCAAGAAGTATTGCAGGTGTTAAGAGAAGTGTAAATCTCCGTCAGCAGTCGCAGCTTTTTTAGAGTTACGACTCCTGGAGGAGGTCTACTATATACAAAGAAGGCAAGAAAAAGAAAAGAAATAAAATAAAAAGAGAAAACAAAGAGGAAATATGAGTATAGAAAAAACAGTAATTGATTTAGGAAATGATAGACCGATAACCATTGAAACAGGAAAAATTGCAAAACAAGCTAACGGAGCGGTTACATTAAGACAGGGAGATACAATGCTTCTTGTGGCATGTGTTGCTTCAGATCCAGGAGATAATCCCGCTTATTTTCCGTTACAGGTAGATTATAGAGAAAAATATAGTGCTGGTGGTAAATTTGCTGGCGGTTTTATGAAAAGAGAAGGACGTCCGTCCGAAAAAGAAATACTCACAATGCGTATGACTGATCGTCCGCTTAGACCACTTTTTCCAAAAGGATTTATGGATGAAACACAGTGTTATGGTCTTTTACTTAGTTATGATGATGAAAATGAAGCGGATGTCTTGAATATATTTGGTGCATCAGTTGCATTATTGATCTCTGATATTCCATTCAATACCCCCTGTGCAGCAATCCGCGTAGGACGAATTGATGGCGAGTTTGTTGCCAACCCCACAAAGAGCCAGATGAAAGAATCTGATCTGGATCTTATTTATTCAGGAATTCCAGGCAAAGTAATAATGATAGAAGGTGACTGTGATGAACTCACAGAAGAAGAATTAAAAGATTCCCTTATTTTTGCCGATGGCATAGTAACTAAGATTACTGAACAACTCAAAGAGTTTAAAGCAAGAGCTGGGAAAGAAGATAAAGAGTCTATACTTTTTGTTGTTCCTGATCAATTGCAAAATGCAGTTGATGAGTTTTGCGATGATGATGATAAATTAAAAGAAGTATGCAGCATTCCTGGCAAAAAAGCACGAAATGATGCCATGGATGAACTTTCTGCAAACCTTAAAAACTCTTTGTCAGATGATTTGCTCGAAATAATTGATAACAGCCCATATTTTGGCATGGCATTTGATGATGTTGTGGAACGTACAGTAAGATCCATGATTCTGGATGAAGGAAAACGTATGGATGGCAGAGCAATGGATGAGTTGCGCGAATTATCCGCAGAAACAAATGTTATCCCGAGAACACATGGTTCGGCTCTCTTTTCACGCGGAGAAACACAGGTTCTTTCTATCGCAACACTTGGTTCAGGTGGTGATGCTCAAACCGTTGAAACTCCTACCATTGAAAGATATGAAAAAGATTTTTATCTTGATTATAATTTTCCTAATTACAGTGTTGGAGAAACAGGTAGGATAGGTCCTCCAAAACGTAGAGAAATCGGACATGGACATCTTGCAGAACGCTCGGTTGCTAAAATGATTCCTGAAGATTCTCCTTACGTAATGCGTGTTATTTCTGAAATAATGGAGTCAAATGGATCGACTTCAATGGCAAGTATATGTGCCGCAAGCCTCTCGCTTATGGACGCCGGAGTTAAAATGAAGAAAGCTGTTGCTGGAATATCCTGTGGAATGATTTCTGAAGGAGAAAAAATGGTTTTTATTACCGATATCCTTGGTTCTGAAGATCATTTTGGCGATATGGATTTCAAGGTTGCCGGAACACGTGATGGCATAACAGGTTTTCAACTGGATCTTAAAATTGCCGGTCTCAGTATTGACATGATGTATGAAGCAATGATGCGTGATAAAACTGCAAGAATGCAGATTCTTGATGTAATGGAAGCTTGCCTTTCTACTCCCAGAAGTGAAGTTGGAGAATACGCTCCGCAGATAAAAGTTGTTGAGATCCCACAGGATAAGATTGGTTTCCTTATTGGTCCCGGCGGAAAATTTATTAAAGGACTTTGCGAAGATACTAATTCACAAGTTAACGTAGATGACAGTGGTCTTGTTACAATTTTTGGAGAAGACCGTGAGGGTTTTGCTAAAGCCCTCAAGACTGTAGAAAAAATTGCGGAAGTTCCTGAAGTGGGAAAAACCTACAATGGAACAGTTTCCTCAATCAAAGACTTCGGTGCATTTGTGGAAATTTTGCCAGGACAAGATGGTTTGTGTCATATAAGTGAACTTGCAAATCACCGCGTAAACAAAGTTGAAGAAATTTGCAAGGAAGGTGATACCCTTCTTGTGAAAATCAAAGAAATCAACGGCGGTAAAATTAGTCTTACTCACAAAGATGCTCTTTCCGAAGGCGATGAGGGATATGTTAAAACCTATAAGGCTGAAGACGTTGAAATAGGCTCTGTTAAACGTGGAAAGGTTGTAAGTGTCTGTGATTTCGGTGCATTTGTCGAAGTCTTGCCAGGTGTTGATGGTTTGGTTCATATCAGCGAACTTGCAAGTCATAGAGTAAGTAAAGTTGAAGATATTTGCCGGGAAGGTGATGCAATGACTATAAAAGTGCTTTCCATCGATGATAAAGGCAGATTGAAACTCAGCAGAAAGGCTGCCTTGGCAGAAATGGACTAGTTTTCAGATATCAGGGACCTAGTCCATTTCTGCCAAGG
>JAYEIY010000130.1:0-2373 GCA_034660375.1 Verrucomicrobiota bacterium | reverse complement strand
CAAGAACATCTCCTTAGCTCCCGCATTCCCCCATTTTTTATAATTCCCGTCCAACTCCTTTAAAGGCTGCATCAATCTAGGAACAAAACCTAAAACAACTCCGTCTGCAACCTTTGTTTTTCTTGGAGGATAACGATATACGCTATAGGCATACATTACAGTTTTGACTTCAGAATCTTTTTTTCTTGCCTTTTTCAATACTTCATTGGCAAAATGTAGATATCTATCAGTCATAAATTCTCCAAATTTTTCATTTTTTTCCAGTGGAGCATCCAATTTTAGACATTCAGCACAGTGGCAATAACCTCCGCTATCATTCTCACATACGTTTATGGTTTTATTGCGCTCAGGATCTTTGTCATAACGACGGCTCCAATCCTCCACTACTTTATTCTGAAGAGCCTCACTTGAAGGGCATATTTTTACTCTATCGGGCTTTCCTGCATTAGCGTAAGGATAGCGTTTTCCATCCGGACTCATTGCAAAATACTCCGGATGTGACTTGCCGTATTTCTCCCAGTGTTTTGTAAATGCGTGTCCATAGTTTAAAATCAAATTACGTCCCATGCGCATGCGCTTAAGCCATATCAACTCGTTCATTGCATGTTTCTCAGCTTCACTCTGTGAAATACGCATTGATACTGGCAGTGATTTTTGTCGGTTTTTCACATATTTCCAACGCCATGAATTTGATCTAATTGCTCTCTTAGACAATTTTGGAGTCCAATTGTAATTATTTTCACGCAGAGTTAATGTTCTTGATGGTTTGTAGACGATTCCTTTATCGCCGGGCTCCAACCATTTGATCCCAAACTCGTTTTCGAGAAATGCATATACAGCAAATAAAGTTCCAGTACGGTTGTATTTCATTTGTGTAGAAACTTTTTGGGCAGATTTATTTGAACTATTTATCTTATCTTCACCATAAATATAAGCCATATTATCAGTGACAATATATTTTGCCTCTTCTTTTCTTAAACAGTCAGCATCATATGGAGATGGGATGCCTACCATAAAACAAAAAACTTCTTCTGTCTTTTTTTCGTCATTGACTATGATTGGTATTGATAAACCAGTAATTAATTTCAAATGTTTTTTTAACTCTTCAGCAGCAAAGCTCTTTACTCCATCTGCTCCTTTTGGTAAAACAATCGTACATTTTGCAGGGTTTATTTTAATTTCTTTATTCATCTTCAAACTTTTGCAACCACTAGCAAAAACACTTAACAGCAACACTGTAATTATAGTTTTTTTGAAAAAATCACTTATACTCTCCTTTTTAGTTTTTAGAATTTTGATTTATACAACCACAAGATTCCCCTGTGAGCCATTCGGGAGCAATCATATGCTGAACCTCTTTAATCTTTTTTCCCTGTATCCGCTTCAAAAGTAATTTTACAGACTCCTTTGCGACTTTTTCGACAGGATCTTTAATTGAAGTCAAGGTGGGAGTTGTTAACCTACAAACATCTTTTAAGCCATCGAATCCTATAATTGCAATATCTTCCGGCACACGTTTCCCTAGCTGCTTCATATATTTGATACTCATACCAGCAATAAAGTCATTGCTGGCAAAAACTGCATCGCAATTAAGATCATCTATCAACTTTGCCACATCAGAAAAGCCTTGAAAGCTATTGGTTTCTATACAAAATTTATTATCAAATTCAAGTCCATACATTTCCAATGCACGACGATAACCCAATAATTTCCCAACATTACTGTTCAAGCCTTTAGCTACAAATGCAATCCTCTTTCTAGTGTGTTTTTTTATGAAATGCTCTACTGCCATAAAAGCTCCGGCTTCACGATCCATGGTAACAGTTAAACCATCAAATTCTTTATTGAAGGAAATATATGGAATGCGCTTTTTTAATAACTTCTCCAGTTGCACTTTATTACATGTTGAACTAATTAAAATTCCGTCAACACCGCGTGCTAAAAATTCGTTGATAATCGTCTCTTCATCCCTAGTCTGAGAATATGAATCACCAAGCATAATAGAGTAACCTGCCTTTGTTATTTCTTTGTTCATAAAATCAACAAGTTCACTCATGATAGGGACAGAGAAAAGAGAGCCGATTATTCCAATCGTCTTAGTAGGCAGTCCCTGCATTCCACGAGACATTTGATTTGCGACATACCCCATGTTCTTAGCAGTATCAAGAATTAAATTCTTTTTGGTGTCAGAGACATAACAATAATCCTTTTTATTCAAAACAGCGGAAACTGTAGAAACTCCAACTCCCAATTTAGTAGCGATATCTTTTAAACTTACCATATTTTAACTTTTCCCTTTACAAAAACGTTTCATATGAACCACTTCATATAAAGAATATAAGTATAGAAATGAGTATGTCAAGCTTTATTTTG
>JAYEIY010000129.1:0-11864 GCA_034660375.1 Verrucomicrobiota bacterium | reverse complement strand
GGAAAAAATACTTAGGGAAATGAAAATATATAAATATTTCATGTATGTCATGGGGTTGGATAATATTTACGCTTCAGGCAAGCTTGAATTGGGGCAGAAATTAATTAATCTACAAAACCATTCTCTTAAAAAAATGCTTATTATAGGTGATAGTGTACATGATTATCAGGTGGCAAATGCACTTAATATAAATTGTCTTCTTATTGCTAACGGGCATAATTCTACACAACGACTTACAGAATGCAATGTCCCTGTCATAAATGATTTGGAGGATCTATGGATAGCTCTAAAATAGAAAAAATAACAAAAGAATTTGACTTAAAAAGCTTTAGAGCCAGTCAGTTGCGAACCGCAATCTTTAAGAATAATATTTCCTCTTTTCGGGATATTACAGTATTGTCAAAAGATCTTAGAGATAAAATTTTTGACAAATTTGATATGTTGACTGTATCCGAAGAAAAACTCTCTGCATCTGTCAATAATGATGCTTACAAAGCCCTCCTTAAATTACACGATGGACATTGTATAGAAACCGTTTTATTAAAAACTTCTTCTGATTTCTGGACATGTTGTATAAGTAGTCAGGTAGGCTGTGCATTCAAATGCAAGTTTTGCGCTACCGGTAATCTAGGATTGACACGAAATCTAACATCTGAAGAAATTTCAGATCAAGTCCTTTTCTGGCGATTTTTTATAGCAGAAAATTCTTTGCCTGTCTCTTTGAGGAATGTTGTCTATATGGGGATGGGAGAACCATTTCACAATATTGATGCGGTTTTTTCAAGCGTTGATGAATTACTTAATAATGCGACTTTTAATCTTGGAGCAAGGCATATTTCTATCTCAACAGCTGGTCTTGTATCCGGCATTCGCAAATTTGCGGATCGTTTTGATCAGATTAATCTTGCGGTTTCTTTAAACAGTGCATCTGATAAACTACGCACTGAATTAATGCCTGTAAATAAAACAAATTCGCTCGCTTCTCTAAAAAATGCCGTAGAATACTATCTCAAGAAAACAAAACGCAAAATATTTTTTGAATACATCCTTCTCAGAGGAGAAAATGATTCGAAATCAGATGCTGGACACCTTATTGATTATGTCAGAAGTTTTGAATTTTCCCATCTTATCCACGTAAATCTTATATCTTACAATCCTACAGAATACAACGCATATTCAATGACAAGAGATGAAATGTGGGAATTTGGAAAAATTCTCAAAACAAAAAAAATACGTGTAACAATGCGAAAAAGTCTTGGAAAAGATATTCTTGGATCCTGCGGACAACTGGCAGGTGAAGCATAGAAGTTATACCCTAATTTCATTTCCTTTTAACTCTCGAAAACTCTCTCCAGATGATTGTTTTTCATCTTTTATAAAAACAACTATTCACAACTTGAATATCTATTCACTTTTTATATATTATCTTCAAATAAAAAGGAGGTTAGGCATGGAGAAGGCTGGATTAAATCGTCGAGAACGGGAAAAACTGAGGCATCGTCAAGAGATTATGAATATTTCTTTGGGTTTGTTTACATCCAAAGGGTTTCACAATGTAACCATGTCAAAGATTGCGGAAGAGTCTGAGTTTGCGATTGGAACACTTTATAATTTTTTTAAGAGCAAAGATGATCTTTACGAAGCGATTATTATTGAGTTAATAGAAAAGCACAGAAAAATGTTTAAAGAAAATCTTGATTTGCCTCTTTATCCATTAGAGAAAATTAAGAAAATAATTCATTCGGACTTAAAATTCATTTCAGAAAATGCTGATATTATTCGGGCATTTCAAGCTGAATTATTATCTGCGACCACTCTAAAGCATGCAGAGATGAACAGTAAAATAGAAGCTTATCACAATGAAATAATCAGTTATTTTGCCGATATTATTCGAGAAGGCATAGAATCAAACTTTTTTCGTTCTGCTACACCCTTGATTATGGCACACGGTTTAAAGGGAATGATTGAAGCTTATTGTACAATTGCGACGGATAAAGATTCTATAATTTCTCGCAAAAAGTATGCTGAAGAGATTATTGAAATGTTTTTTGCGGGGGTTTTAAAACGATGAGATATTATTTTAAATCTACATTTAATTTTCTACTGGGTTATTTCTTTCTTCTTTTTCTTTTTGTTGGTTGCAAAAATATTGATTCTGCAAAATTACGGACTGATAATAATAAAGTTTTTCAGAAAAAACTTGAGAAGCAGACACGATCTTATTTAGGAGCAAACAATAAACTTTCATTAGAAAGATGCATTGACATTGCTTTAGAAAATAATTTAACCTTAAAAACAGCTGTGATTAGTGAGAAACTTGCAAAGTTGGACAGGAAAGCTGCCTTCAGCCATTTTTTGCCAAATTTACAACTTCAGGCGTCCTCTTCTGCAACAGACAGACCGTTTATTATGAAAAGTGGAGGAGGAGATGTTCAATTCTCAGATCAGTATCTCAAAAAAATATCTTTGAATATTCAGCAACCTATTTTCATGCCTCAGGCTTGGTATATATATGCCATGCGTCAAAAAGGGGAGGATCTTTCTCGTTTACTCAGAGAGCGAACTGAACAAATGATTAGACTTCAGGTTATATCCAGTTACAACTATATACTTAGTTTAAAAGAGATGGATTACAGCTATATAGAAGAACTTAAAGAATCCAAAGAAATATTGAGAGAAGTTTCTGCACTGCAAAAAAAAGGTCTTGCTTTGTCATCTGAAGTACTAAAGGTTGAAGTTTTGCTTTTATCACGCGAAAATAATATAAAAAAGAATAAGCGCTTACAAAAACTTGCGAAAGCCGACCTTTTAAGAATTATGGGACTTTCTCCAATATTAAGTATTTCACTAGATAGTAATCAAGGAAAAGTTTTGGAATTTCCAACTCAGGAAGAATTGATAGCGAGTGCATTATTAAACAGAAAAGAGCTTTTTGTGCAAGATTTAAATATAGAGATAGCTAAAGATCAGGTAAAAACAGCTATTTCTTCTTTTCTGCCCAATATCGGTCTGATTGGAGGGTTTTCATATAACAGTGATTCATATATAAAGTATGCTGATGTGTGGTCTTATGGAGTTTCTGGAATAATGACAGTCTTTAATGGCTTTAAAAATGTAAACCAATACAAATCAGCAAAAATGCGAAGGAAAGAAGCATTTTTAACTCAGGAAGATGCCTGTATGATGATTATTTTGGAAGTTTACAGGGCATATCAGCAGCTAGAAGAGATTAATGAAAATCTGCTATTGGCAGAGAAACAATTAAAAGCGGTGGAAATGGAGTTTTCGGAATTAAAAAAACAGCGGGAGAAAGGCATAATTCTTTTTTCTGCTTTCTGCAAGATATCCTCAAAAGTGGCGAAGGCTTCATCGCTAAAAACATCATTAAAATATAGACAGCAGATTTTCAGTGCTGTTCTTTTAAACGTTATAGGACAAAAATAAGGGATTAATTATGAGCAATATTTTAGAAAAAAAAGGGAAAAGAGTAATACTTCTTGCAATCATAACTCTTTCTATCTTTGCAAACTCGTGTAAAGAAAAAAAAGCAGAAAAAGAAATAAAAATGGAAAAATCCGTGCCGGTTGTAGTACAACAATCAGAAACAATGATTTTTGAAGACTGTGTCACAGTTAGCGGAAATATTGAAGCCAAATATTGTTCCATGATTTCTGCACGAATTGTTGGTGTAATTGATTTTATTAAGGTAGACGAAGGTGATATAGTAAAAAAAGGAGATGTTTTATTTAAAACTGATTCTTTGACTTTGACCAAGGTTTTAGAAGTCAGCAAGAAACAACTTGATGTTGCTAAAGCTTCAGTACGTGAAAAAGAGGTCAATTTAGAGAGACTTCAGGTTGAATTTGAAAAAATAGAGATAGATTATAAACGCTATAAAGTACTCTATGAAGATAATAATGCAATTACTCAGGATGCCTATGAAAAGACAGAGAGTATCTACAAGCAGGCTGTTGCCGGATTAAAACACGCTGCAATACTTATTGAATTGGCAGAAGCACAAGAAGCACAGGCATCTTGTCAGGTTGATATTGCAAAAAAAGATCTTAATGACTCTATTGTCTGTGCACCAATTGATGGAAAAATAAGTAAAAGAGAAAAAGAACCTGGTGAGATGGCAGAAGTAGGAACAACTGTTTTAAAAATTATAGATTTGAACACTCTTGAGGTAGTTGCCAACCTTCCTGGAGAAACTTACGGGAAAGTAAAAATAGGAAAAACAGAACTTAAAATAATTGCCAATGGAATTGATTTAGGAAAAAGATTTATCAAATACAAGGCTCCTGAATTAGATAGACGTTCAAGGACATTTGAAGTGAAAACCTATATTGAAAATCCGCCAGAGGGTGTAGTCCCGGGAGCGATAGCAAAAGTAAATATCATTTTGGATAGCAGAAATAATCTTGGAATTCCAAAGGAATCTCTTCTAATATATAGCGGTAAAAGCTATGTCTTTACAGTTGTTGATAATATAGCCAAGATGCGAAATGTAAAAACAGGATTTTTAAATAATGGTTATGTCGAGATTTTAGACAATGGAATAAAGAGAGAAGATAATGTTGTAATTATGGGACAAACTATGCTTAAAAATGGATCCAAGGTAGAAGTAGTGGAGGAGGATGAATAATGTTTCTTTCTAAGATATCTATAAAACGACCAATTGCAATGAGTTGTCTGCTTATAGCTTTAACTCTCCTGGGGTTGAATTCCTACCGAAAATTGGGATTGGAATTAATGCCTAAGCTGGATATTCCTTATATTACCATAGCAACAGTTTATCCAGGAGCTAGCCCTAAAGAAATTGAACCTGAGATTGCAAAACGCATTGAGGATGCTGTTGTTACGATTGATGGACTTAAGCATGTTAATAGTTCATGTATGGAAAATGTTTGCATGACAATTCTTGAATTTCAACTTGGTGTGGATGTGGATATCGCAGCAACTGATGTTCGCGAAAAATTGAGTTTAATTCGTGAAGATTTGCCTGTGGGTGCTGAAGATCCTAAAATTCAGAAGTTTGATATCAATGCTACACCAATAGTTACACTTGCTTTATCAGGGGATTATTCCTTAGATGAACTTTATGACTATGCTGATAATTATTTATCAGATCATATCTCTGTTATTCAGGGAGTTGCAGATGTTCAGTTGATAGGCGGAGCCAAACGAGAAGTGCATATAAAAGTAGATAGGGATAAATTAGCTTCCCGTAATCTGACAAGTCTGGATCTGGTACAGACAATTAGACAGAATATTGGAACTATTCCTTCTGGACATATTCGTGATAAAGGAATAGAATATTCCGTTATTTATGATGCAGATTATAATGAACCTGTTGATATAGGTAGCCTTGAAGTTTCCAATAATAAAGGACAACGTATTTATTTGAGAGATTTGGCAACTATCAGTTTTAGTACAGAAGAGTTACGTCAAGAAGCATCTTTAAATAACAAACCATGTATTGCTATAAAAGTAATTAAACGAGCCGATGCAAATGCCGTGGAAGTTGCAGAAAAGATTGCAATTGCAATGAGTAAGTTAAAAGATGAAGTTCTTTCAGGGATGCAATTAGATTGGGTGACAGGAGATGATGTTTTTATTAAAGCTACCAATGAAAGTGCTTGGATAAATGTTTTTCAAGGAATTATTTTGACTGCAGGAATACTGTTTCTTTTTCTCTATAATCTTCGTGCATTACTTGTTGTGATTATTACCATGCCACTAACTATAGTTGTAGGTTTATTCTTTATGAATGTAGCTGGTTTTACAATCAATACATCAACATTAATTGCAATTGGCATGTCAGTAGGAATTCTGGTAACTAATTCTATTGTTGTTTTAGAAGCAATTATTAAGCGAATAAACAAAAGTGGGAATCCTAAAAAAGCATCACTAATGGGTGCTGGAGAGGTTGCAATTGCGGTTTTTGCCAGTGCAATAACTAATATGGTAGTTTTGTTTCCACTTGCATTTATGAAAAGTGCAATGGGGTCGTTTATCAAACCTTTAGCTTTGACTATGTTAATTATGACATTAGTTTCTCTCTTTATATCATTTACTCTTACACCTATTCTTTGTTCCCTTATTCTCAAAAAAACCGACAATAACTCTAAATCTCCTCTCCGTTGGATGGAAAAGAAATGGAACGGAGGATTTGATGAAATTATTAATATTTATAGACGAATTCTTCAATTTAATGAAAATCATCGCTTTGTAGCGATACTTATTATATTGAGTATTTTTGCAATGTTGATACATTCATTCAAACTTGCAAAGGACCTTGGTTCAAGTATGGTTCAAGAAGCTGACAAAGGCGAAATATTTGTAAAGATGGAGTTTCCGACTAATTACACCTTAAAAAAGACTAAGCGCAGAGTAGCAGAGGCAGAACTTAGATTGAAAAAGCTGCCGGAGCTAAAGCATATTCTCGTTACCACAGGAAAAGTTGAGGGCATTATAGGGCAGTCATCTGAAGGAGTTTACTTAACTCAGGTACTTCTTAAATTTTCAGAAAGGACGGAAAGATCGGAGACAATACATGAACTATTGATGAAAACACGTAAGCTAATGAGTAATTTTCCAGATGCTATTATTACAGTCAGTATGCCTTCACTGATTGGAGGTCAGAATATTCCTATTCAAATGGTGATAGCCGGAGATAATCTGAAAACTCTTGATGATTTGGCTATCAAGGCAAAAAAAATAATAGAAAATATTCCAGGAATCCTTGAACCTGATACTACGGTGCGTTATGGAAAACCGGAATTAAGAATAAAACCGAATAGAGCTGTCCTTTCGGATTATGGATTATCGGCAGCAAACCTCGGATACTCCCTGCGCGGAAATCTCGAAGGTCTGGATGTGGGAACTCTCAAACAAAGTGCACGTAGCTATGACATTGTTCTTAAATTTACCGAGCAGGAAGGAAAAAATCAAATAAGAAATTTTGAGTTTCCAAACAATAAAGGTTTACAGATAAATCTAAACTCTATTGCAAATCTCAAAGAAAGAAATGTTCCCATTAATATTAATCGTAAAGATAAAAAACGTGTGTCTAAAATATTTGCCAATCTTTCATCATCTCTATCTCTGGGAACAGCTGTAGAAAAAATAACTCAAGAGATAAATAAAGAAATTTCATTTCCAGATGGTTATTCCTTTCATTTTCAAGGAGATTATGAATTTATGTCTGAAGCACAGAAAGCATTGGTGGAGGCCGCATTAATTTCTATGATGTTGATATTCCTCAGTCTTGCAGCTATTCTGGAATCTTTTAAACAGCCGTTTTTAATTCTGGTTACTGTTCCCCTGGCGTTTATCGGAATGGTATGGGCTCTCAGTATTTTTGGAGGAAGTATCGGGATTTTTGAAATAATGGGATATGTTATGATGATAGGTATTGTTGTAAATAATGCCATCTTGATTATGGATCAATTTAATATTCATGTAAAAGAGGGAATACCTCGTCATAAGGCAATGATTACAGCCTCATGTGAACGCTTTCGACCAGTTGTTATGATTACATTTGCGGCTGTTCTTGGCATGCTTCCACTTGCGTTTGGACGTGGTATAGGAGCAGAAATACGTAACGGAGTGGGACTTGTTTCTGCAGGAGGAATACTTGTCTCGGGGATACTAACGCTTGTTGCAATGCCTATTCTGTATGACTTATGTACAATGACTAAGAAGAAAAAGAAATAAATACTCTTGTTACTATTTCTGAAGAATAAGAGCAAGAATAAATAAGGATAGAGATGTTAGATTAAAAAGCATATGTATTGCTATTGCAGCATAAAGATTTCCTGTTCTATTGCGTTCTTTTTGTAAAATTATGGCAAGAAAAAATAGCGCAGGAATCTGTTCCGGAACCATGTGAATAGATGCAAAAATAATAGATGTAAGAATCATTGAAATCCTTTTGTTCAATGTAAAATTAAAGCTTTCAAATATAATGCATCTGAATATTATTTCTTCACAGATAGGTGCTGCTATAGTAGCAAGTATGATCAGAAGAATGATGGTTTCTGGCTGTGTTGCTTTTGAGAATATCTTCATAATAGGATTACCCTGCGGTACATAATCAAACAGGTTGAGCATAGTCAGAGTGATTAATGTTATGGCAATACTGACTGGATATACAAATAAAAGACGCTTTGCTGCTCTTTTGACTATTGAAGTTTTATTCCCTTTTTCATTCAAACCAAGCTTTTCTGCTCTTTTTCCCCTTTCCACTTTATAAAAAAGAAAAAGAAAAATACTGCCGATTCCAGCAAACTCCATAGGAACTACGGATAAAAGAACCCGTATGAAAAGAGAGCTTGTTTTAAAATATTCGCCTAGATTAAATAAAAAAAATACACTTAATATGTATGCTAGAACAAAAATCAGTGTTGCTTGTCTGTACCAGCAGATTTTTCTATCAATCTCAAGAGTAAATTCCCTAGTTTCAAAATTATGCGTATAGTTTCTTTGCTTTTCATTCACAGGATATTTCTCCTTTTAACCTTTTGTTACAGAAAAGTATTCTTTCTTTTAAATCTTCATGACCGATAAGATCGCTTATTAATACAGCAGATTTACAACTGCAATTAGATATTTCAGGAAGATTAGATATTTTTATACCCCCAATTGCAACAACGGGAATATTTACTCTGTTTATGACATCTTTTAGTTTTGTAAGTCCAAGAGGAGGTATTTTTATCTTTTTTGTTGAAGTAGAAAAGACTGGACCAAAGCCAATATAGTCTGCGCCTTTTTTTTCCGCCGCAATTGCCTGAGAAATGCTATGAGTGCTTATTCCTATCATGGAGACTTCTGGGCATAATTTTCGTGCATTATCAATAGGCATATCATCTTGTCCAATATGTATCCCATGTGCCTTTGCCTCACGTGCAACAGCAATTCTGTCGTTTATGATACAATTTGCATTATACTCATTACAAAGCGACACTATTTTCAAAGCATTTTCATACATCTTATTATGACAGAGGTTCTTTTCTCTGTACTGAATATATTTTACCCCGCATTCAAGAGCAATTTGTACATCATTAATCACCCCATTCCTCGAAAAGTTGCTGTCTGTTATAAAATAAAGTCCCTGCATAATTTTTTGTTTTTTTGTGTTAATAAGTTGATTTTAATATAAACGGAAATACACTAGTTACTAATGTTACTAGCACATTATTAATTCTATTAAATTATAAAAAAGGAAAATTAGCATGAATATTCGAATGATTAGAAAAATTGTTGTATGTATGGTTGTATTGGGGTTTGTTTCAAAATCTATGGCATCTGGCAAAGAATGGTTAACTGATTTTGAAAAGGCAAAGAAACAGGCTGTAAAACAGAATGTTCCCATTCTTATTAATTTTTCTGGTTCAGATTGGTGTGGTTGGTGTATTAGGCTTGATAAAGAAGTTTTCTCACAGAAAGTTTTCAAGGATTATGCAAAGGATAATCTGGTTCTTCTTTTGCTTGATTTTCCAAGAAAAAGCGAGCAATCTGATAAGGTGAAAGCTGCAAACAATCTCTTAGCTCAGAAATATGGGCTAAGAGGATTTCCTACAGTTCTTATTGTTGATAAAAATGGAAAAATAATTGCTAAAACAGGCTATCAACAGGGTGGTGCTGAGAAATATGTGGAGCATATCAAAAAATTGATAAAATCAGATAAAAAATAGAAGCTTTAGTTTGCGGAAGAGAGTCAGAGTTTTCACACTCTTTTCTCTTTTTATAGTGCGAAGCACTTTCGTAGCATAGCCTAATCATTTTAAGTGTTATTTGTTCACAAAACAACTGCAAACAGAAACAAACAGTGTATCAAAAGTCTTCGAGCGTAGCGAAAAAGGGTTTTAGTGCAGTCTCTAAATAAAAAAAAAGTGCATACAGAGTGTATGCACTTAATTGAAATTTTTAAGATTTTAAAATTTCTAGAAATTTGTACTAAAGGGAGATTTCACAGGTTCCCACTGATATTCCGGATTAATTAACGGCTTTTTTGTTACCCATTTTCGTGGTAATGGAGAGGTTAAAACTTCCCATACTCCAACAAATTCACGAAGAACAAAATTTTTTATTCCGGTAAATGTTCCTGTTGTGATAGCTGCCCAGCCACCGTTATCTTTATCTACAGCATATATAGATTTGGGAACCTCCCATATTCCTGTTAAAATATTAGAACATCCTCTTCCCAGTTTTCGACATGTTGTATAATTTGTTTCTTCGTCAACAGAATAATCACCCGCAGATAAATTAATCGAGAACATTACGAATAGTGTGGCTAAAAGAAAAAACTTTGTGACATTATTAAAAAACATTTATGACCCCTCTAATTATTATTTTATACTAATTTGTTAAAATAAACGATTAAAATCAACTTATTTTAAAATAGAACATAAAAGGAGATTGTCAAATTATTAAAATAAAATAAAATAAAAATAAAAATAAAATAAAAATGAAAAAAATCAAAAAATATATCTTTGCAGTCATCACATTCATTGTTACAGTATCTATCCATGCCAACACACTTGTACTTCAGGGAGGATCGGTTCTTAAAGGTAAGATACTAAAATCAGAGGCTAAAGGTGTTCTGATTCAGGTGCTCTTCCAACAGAAACCTCTTTCTATATCCTTTGAGAATATCGAAAAAATAAACTTTGACAAGGCTTCTGATATGCCAAAGGATTTTTTGAAGTCTGTCTCGGCAGATTTAATTGAACTGCCTCCAAAGAAAAAGAAAAAGGAACTTGATTCTCGGTGGGCTTATTCTGCGGAAATCGACCTTTCCGGAGAAACTGGAAATTCAGAGAAAGAGTCCCTCAGCGGAGCAATTACAGCTTTGAAGGAAAATAAGGAATTCAGACTGGAGAACTATCTTTATTATTTTTACAGCAAGGAAAATCGGCAGAAGGACGATGATCAATTCAAAGCCTATTCGGATTACAGCCATAAATTTTCGGAAAGAGATGATTACTTCATAAAACTTCAGTACGAAACAGACAGGATAGATGATCTTGATTACAGACTTACACTGTCTTCCGGTTACGGATATTCTTTTATTAAAGAAGACAGTCACTTTCTTCTCGGACGTATAGGTGCCAATGTTACTCATGAAAAATATATAGATCAAAGTCCAGATACATCTCCGGGGCTGTTTCTCGGTGGGAAACATCGTTATGACTATAAGGACCTCTGGTCTATCCGTACAAATGTTGAATTTATACCTGAACTTCAGTCGGGTACTAAATTTATCATGAATCATGAGACCTTTCTTGATATTCCCCTCGATTCAAATGATAAATGGAAACTGCGCATAGGAGTCAAAAATGACTATGAAAGTGAGACTCCGGATGATGTAGATCATCTTGATACAGAATATTTTTTTCAGGCTTGTTCTGAACTGGAAGTAAATTTTAAGTAGACCTATTAGATCACAGAAGAAAAGAAATTCTACAAGAGAAAAAACTCTTACTGCTAGGATGCGTCCTCTGATTCTCGATGAATTTGTGGGACAGAACCACATTATTGCTGAAGGCAGACTTTTTAGTCCGTTAGCAGTAATATTCGTGTTTTTTATGGCAAAACTTATTTTAATAAATTTTCTTGTAAAAGTAAAAGCGAGGCAGAGCCTTACTCCCTGTCGGGAGCCATAGCCCTTGCTTTCCAAGGTTGCTCGGGGACTCGTTCTGTACTCCAAAGAAACGCTTCTAAGTACAAAACGTCTAGTTTGGGCAAAGCATTTGGAGTGCGGAGCTTTGCTCCGCTTTTAATTGAAAGAAAGAGTTTTGTTAAGTAAAATTATTTTAGTATTTGGTTCCGGTTTATCTGGGTTGGGAAAACAATAAAGG
>JAYEIY010000128.1:0-2386 GCA_034660375.1 Verrucomicrobiota bacterium | reverse complement strand
GTTTATAGTTTTTGAAATATCATTTTTTGTTTCTGCTGCAAATGCAAGTGCAGCAGCTCCCAGACATCCGGCTTCTGTCACTTTTACATTTACTATTGGTTTATTTAATACATCCGCCTTTAACTGTGTCCATATCGAGCTTTTTGCGCCTCCTCCTATTGCCCTGAGTTCTTTAATTTTAATATTTGAAGCATTTAAAATATCAATATTCAGGCGCATCTCAAAAGCGACACCTTCCAGAAGTGCTCGAATAATATCTCCTTTGTCTGTAGATAGGCTTAAACCAAGTATGGCTCCATATGCTTTAGAATCAAAATATGGAGTGCCGGTTGGCGTGAAGTGGGGAAGAACCAATAAATTTGTTGGATTTGAAGACATTTTCTCTAATAAAAGTTCGTAAGGATTTGTACCAGTTTTTTTTGCTGATAGAAGTTCTTCATATCCAAATACATCCCGAATCCATTTTAGCATATTACCACCGGTTAAACTGAAGGCAACTGTTGTATAAGTTTGGTCAATGGTATAGTCGTAGGTACATAGATTATTGAGAAAAAGAGAATCGCTTTGAGATGGTCTTGAAAATGCGGGAGTAATACACTCAATTGTGCCAGTTGCGTACATTGCTAGACCTTCCCTGGTAACTCCAGCACCTAACGCACCACAGCTCTGATCGTGACCGCCGGCTACAACTTTAACTTCATTCTCTAATCCAAGTTTTTCCGCAACTTTTATTGGTATAACTCCAACAATTGATCCCGACTTTGTAGGTCTTGCCAACTTTTCAGAATCAAGTTCAAGTTTTTTTAAAATAGAATCATCCCAGCAGTGTTTTTTGATATCAAACATCATTGTTCGACCAGCAAGAGACCAGCTTATTGCGGGTTCAATGCCCAACTTATATTGCAGTAAATCTTCAAAGCAAAGGAATTTTGAAGTATTCTGCCAAATCTTTGGTTTATTTTTACGAAGCCATAGAAGTTTGAAAAGAGTAAACATTGCATGAGCTGTATAACCAGTAATGTTATAAAGTTCTTTTTTTACCGAAAGCATTACTCCATTCATCTGTTATATCAGTAGCTCTTGTATCAAATGAGACCATTGCATTTGCCAAAATACTACCCTCTTTGTCAAGTGAAGAAAAAGCTTCTCCTTGACTTGAAATTCCAATGGCTTTAATAGGAATTTTTGTATTCGCAACAGTTTCGCGGATAATGGTAAAACAGGACTAAATAACCTGATTTGAATCAAGTTCTGCCCAGCCATCCTGTGGAGTCCAGTAGCGGATATCCTCTATAACTTGATGAAATCACACCTCCCGATTCATCAAAACTGATTGCCTTGCAGCCGGTTGTTCCAATATCAATTCCAATGTATGCAAACATAATTTACATCTCTCCCAATTGCCTTACTTTAATTGCATCTCTTTGTACGGTCTTTTTATATGCTTTTCAAGATTATCTTATATACCACATATTAAGATAAGTGCTAACAATCTTTTTCATTTGCACGAAAACAATACTTTGTCTGTAATTATTGGTAAAATAATTCAAATTTGCCTGAGATTGAATATTCGCTTTTTTTCCCAAGAGTTCGGAATTGAAGAGCTTCTCTGCTTTTTCAGAACCTGCTATTTTTGCAGCATTTTTCAACATCTCTTCAAAAAGCACAGTGCTACTTTCACGTTCAAGACAAGTCCATATATTGACTTTGCACACACCGTCTGAAAAGAGATTTTCCACTTGTTCACGAGCAACAGAAGAACATCCATGCAAAACCAGTCGCGTACCGATCAATGCGCTGATTTCTCTGGCTATATCGCTGTGATATTCCAGATTTGCAACGCTTGCTCTGTGTTCTGTCCCAAGATTTGCAACAATAAAATCAACGCCGGTTTCTTTCATGTATTTGAGTGCATTATCGGGAGAAGTAAGTTTATTCACTTCTTGCCCCCCGGCATCAATAATTTCATTGCAGGCTCCCTCAATAACAATTTTATCACGATTCTGCTCTACAAATTTTGCAATTTTCTGTAAATTAACTTCAAAAGGAAATGCCGATGCATCAAGCTAACGGACCAATAACTACATCCTGTCTATCCTGAGAATCATGCAATCCTGTCAAATACCCTTTCCTTAATAATCTTGTATAGCCACAACTTGATTTAGACATGATCTCTTTTTTACTTTTTAGACAGGATTACAGGATTTGCAGGATTAACAGGATATTTTTTGAGTTTTTTCTTAATTTTCAACCCAGTCACGCCGGAACCAAAATTAAAAGTTGATTTTTTAAAAAAATATTTTATCTCATTGATATTAAGAGAGATAAATTGACACTCTAAAAAGTCTTGCTATAAAAAACACGAATATTACTACTAACGGACTTA
>JAYEIY010000127.1:0-2413 GCA_034660375.1 Verrucomicrobiota bacterium | reverse complement strand
GAAGCAAGGATTTTTGAATATGTTCTTAATGAAAATAAACTAATTGCCAAAGAAACATTTTTTGTTGACGATAATATTGACAATATAAAAGCAGGAAAAAATATTGGAATTTTAACAGCTATTGTTGATAACGATATAGAAATAATTATTGAAAAGCTGAAAAATAAAAAGAGTGAATAATTGATTATTCACTCTTTTTAGTAATTGTGTTTATACTAACCCGCTATCAAGATGGTGATTTAGAAAATGAACTATTTTAGTTTTGTTTGTTTTCAAAAAATTCTTGCATAGCCATAGTTACGGAATAATTTTTTTAATAAAAACAGGGCTAAAAGAGACTTTTTATATTCAGTATCTTGATAACGGTTTAGTATTAGTCCTTTTTTCTCATTAATTGTAGAGAATTAATAATAAATCTTGGCAATGATTTTTCAGGATTTCTTTTTCTAAGATTCAAATATATTCCCAATTTTTTCATAACTGGTATTTTGTGAGTTTCAACAAATTCGATAAGTGTACCGTCCGGATCTTCAATGTAGGTAAAATGTCCTGCCGCCTCGCCCATGTCGAACGAATTTGAACTATCAACAGTAAAAGGATGTCCTAAAGACTCACATCGTTCTTTCATTTCTGCCATTCCTGTAATGTCATAGCAAAGATGAATAAAACCTAAATCGCCCCAAAATCTATTTTCATAAATCTTTTTTATATCTCTGTCTAACGATTGTACTAATTCAATTTCGCTAGAATTAAGCATTTGGCTAAAATGTCCTTTTCTCGTTTCACTGTGTCTTAATAAAACACGTTTGAATTTCCCTTCGCCTCCAATAACACCTTTAAAATCGTCAAAAACACCTTCTTCTTCGTAAACAACAATGTCGTAACCTAATATTTTGGCATAAAACTCTTTCGATTTTTCAATATCAGTAACTCCAATAATTGCTCCTGCAACACCTCCGGTTATTTTATCGGCCTTTTTTTTGTACCAATCGTCAAATTCTACGAGTTCAAAAATATTACCATAAGGATCTTTCATGAAGAAATGTTCTTTTCCGTCGGGAGATTTAACTATTTCTGTTATAGTATCTTCATTTTTATTTTTAAAGAATTCCAGTGCTTTTGCCGCATTAGGAGTTTTAATTTTGGTAATAAAAATACCTAAATCGCCCATTTGAATTTCAAAATCTGCATTTACTGGAGTTCTGCTAGTATATTGCCAGATTTCAAATCCTCCGCCACCTTGCATATTAAATGCTAATACTGCGTGTCTGCTCTGTGGTTTTCCTCCGGTATATAGAAGCATTAAATTTGCTTCGGCTGCTTCTTCAAAAATTGGAATATCAAATCCAAAGTTTTTACGATACCAAGTCCAAGCCTTGTGTACATCTTTAACTCCTATTCCCATTTGTTGAATTCCTGATATAATTGGTTTCATTTTTAATGTTTTATTTTTGTTATTATTCTATTAAAAATACGGGGAAATAAACGTTTTACGTGAACCATTAAAATTTCATTTTTTCCTACTAATATTTCTTTTTTATTTTTTTCGATTGCTTTTACAATAATTTTCGCACATTTTTCTGCACTCATTCCTTCAGCTTGTGCTTTATCTCGCTTGTTATACTCTTTCCCATCTTTTTTCAAGGCATGAGAAGAGATATTTGTATTAATTCTTCCAGGAACAACAACAGTTACATTTATTCCTTTATCTTTTAATTCCATGTGAAGAGTTTCAAAAAATCCGAATATTGCATGTTTTGAAGCAGAATATGCGGAACGCAAGAAAAATCCGAATTTGCCATTTATACTGCTCAAAGCTACAATGTTACCTTTTTTTCGTTCAATCATTTTGGGCAACACCATTTTTGTTAAGAGAACTGCCGAAAAGAAATTTACTTCCATAATTTTTCTGTCGACACTAAAATCTGTTTCAAAAGCATATGCTCTTTGGCTAATTCCACCGTTATTAATTAAAACATCAACATATTCAAATTTCTGAAGAACTTCATTTGCAACTTTTCTTAGCTGAACTTCATCACCCAAATCAAACGGATATGCATGACTTTCACTTCCATTCGATTCACATATTTTTTTTACTTCTTCTAATCCATCTGAATCAATAGACGAAAGAATCAATACAGTATTCCTTTTAGAATAATCTATTGCTAATGCTTTTCCTATTCCAGAAGAAGCACCTGTTATCCATATTTTTTTATTTTCCATAAATTAAATTATTATCTCCAAGGCGGAAGTGGTGTTCCTGGTTCTTTTGCCATTTCCACATAAAGTTTTCTGTATGTCCATCTTGGTAATAGTTTTTCTGAAAACCAACCAATTTTCCCAAGTAAAGTCATAACAACTATTCTTTTTCGTTTTCTTATTCCTTTTAAAATAATTAATGCTGATTCTTCAG
>JAYEIY010000126.1:0-2436 GCA_034660375.1 Verrucomicrobiota bacterium | reverse complement strand
CAAGCATTGGGACTCCTAAAGAAGATTCAACAACTGGAAGGATTGGAGCATTTACGACTTGTAGGAGGAACTTCTTTAGCTTTGCAGTTGGGGCATCGTAAATCTGTGCATTTAGATTTGTTTGGAAGAATTGATATTGAACCAAGTACTATTGTCAGGAGATTGAAGAGAATAGGTGATATAACTATTTTGAAGGCTTCTGAAGGTATAAATATTTTTTTGGTTGACGGTATTAAAGTTAATATTGTAAATTATGATTATCCTTGGTTGGATGATGCTTTGATAAAAGATGATTTAAAGTTAGTTACTTTCAAAGATATCGCTTCAATGAAATTGTCGGTCATTACCAATAGAGGAACAAAAAAAGATTTTATAGACTTGGTTTATTTGTTGGATATGTTTTCTTTTGATGAACTTTTGTCTTGGTATAAACAGAAATATGACGATGGTTCAATTTTCCTTGTCTTAAAGAGCTTGTTCTATTTTGATGATGCAGAAAATGAGGAGATGCCCAATATGCTATCTGAGGTAAATTGGGATGAAATTAAAAATAAACTTATTACAAAATATAAAGAAATAAACCTTAAAAAAAATGACCAATAAAAATTACACAACAGAAATTACTCCTCCTTCGGGGATTCCAAGAATCAATCTAAAAGAAGTCTGGCGCTATAAAGACCTTTTATTTATGCTTATCAAGCGTGATGTATTCGGTAAGTATCGCCAGTCGATTCTCGGATTCACCTGGGCATTTGTGCCACCATTGGTTCAGATGATTGTCTTTACTCTAATTTTTGGAAAAATGGGTAATATGGGGCCGAGCGGGGATACACCATACTATCTATTTTCCTTTGCTGCTCTTCTGCCATGGAATTATTTTTCCAAGGCGATGAACAGTTCCGGTAATAGTCTTATCTCCGGGAAAGGGCTTCTGACCAAAGTATATTTTCCCAGACTGATACTGCCTCTGACCGGAGTACTGGGGTCACTGGTTGATTTTGCAATAGGTTTTGTGGCTCTTATGATACTCTTTCTGATAAGCGGAGTGTACCCCTCAATGAAGATTCTTACCCTTCCCGCTTTTTTGTTGTTAGCTATAATTTCAGTCTCGGCAGTCAGCCTATGGTTGACTTCTCTGAGCGTAAAATACCGCGATGTCAAATTTATAATACCTTTTCTGGTGCAGGTCTGGATGTTCGTAACACCCGTCATTTTCTCTCTGGAGAAAGTCCCAGAGAAATACAAACTGCTCGTATGGCTGAACCCCATGTGTGGAGTAGTAGAAGGCTTTCGCTGGTGCCTTATTTCAACTTATGATACACCGAACTGGGGTTATATGGGTATTAGTCTCGTAATTACTCTTCTTGTTCTTATTTCTGGACTCTTCTACTTCAAATATACCGAAAATACCTTTGCTGATATAATATAACCGCGAATTAAGCGAATCAACTACATATAAAATCCACACTTTGCGTAGCAACGAGGCTGGAGTCTAGGACAGCAATGACCAACGGGAATGTCAAATGGACACAAATTGACACGAATTATATAATAAAAAAAAGTAAAAATAAAAAAATGCAAGTAATTTAAATAGAAACGAACATAGACAATGAATATATAAAAGTGCCTAGCTATGATAAACTAAAAAATAAACATGCTAGAGTTCTTTTTATCTATGAAGATAAAACTTTTACAGAAACTACTGCAAAAGTAAAAAAACAAGACTTTTTATCGGAATTTTATTCAAAATCATTAAAAGTTAATGATTTCGTTATGCCTTCAAGCGAAGAAAGAAGTGAGCGATAAAATTTTTATAGATAGTAATATTTTCATTTATGCCAAGATTATTTCACAGGATATAAGAAAGAATCCTATAAAATATCAACGCAAATTACGCTCAGAATGGGATGATAGGATCTGATTCCTATGACTTATCTAATAGACTCCAAGATAATAATTTATCATTTAAATGGCAACAAGAAAGTAACAAATTTTTTGATGAACAACTATAGTAAGTAAGTAATCTCATTTATCTCAACTATATAAGTTCTTGCTTTTGACTTTTCTGACTCTGAAAGGAAAATTGTAAAATCATTTCTGGCAAATTTCTTGAGAATTGATATTGATGATAAAATAATCTCTAAAACTATAGATATTTGATTGAATAATAAAGTAAAGTTACCCGATTGTATAATTGCTGCAACAGCCATTCAAAACGAACTGTCTCTTGTGATCAGAAATGTTAAGGATTTTGATAAGATAGATTCTTTAAAACTTATCAATCCTTTCTGATTTTTTGATTTATCAACTGCAGACTGCTTAGAGAACCACTAACCTACGCTGATAAACTGTAAGAGAGTCCATGGATTACACTAATTTCCACTGATAAACTACAAAAGTTTTCGTATTTGAATCTCCGATTCCAGATAAGAAAAG
>JAYEIY010000125.1:0-12197 GCA_034660375.1 Verrucomicrobiota bacterium | reverse complement strand
GTTTATTGTCTAATAATAGCTTACTCCTTTTTTACTCAAAAGCAAAGGATTCTTATGGATTTTTCTAAGGAAAGGGTTCAGTCTATAGCTATTACCAATATAAAAAAAGCTCTCTGAAGAGAAACAGAGAGCTTTTATTAGTTCAAATATATAGGGAAGTATTAGTAACCACGACGTTGTCGGCTTTTTATCTTACCTTTTTTAAAGAAACCGTCGTATCTACGTGCAAGCAATTGAGATTCAATTTGCCGTACAGTATCAAGCGTGACCCCTACGATAATCAATAAACTAGTTCCTCCAAAGAACTGAGCAATCATTCCTGGGATGCCAAATTTTTTTGCAAGAAGCATCGGAATAGTCGCCAAAAGGACAAGAGAGAGAGAGCCAACTACCGTAATTCTAGTCATAGTATGGTCTAAAAACTGTGCCGTTGGTTTACCTGGACGAACACCGGGAACATAGGCACCGTGTTTTTTAAGATCGTCTGCAATTTGTATCGGATTGAATTGATTTGCAACCCAAAAGAAAGCAAACAGAATAATTGCCAGTGCAAAAAAAGCAATATATGAAGCACTGCCATAATTCCATAAATAAGCATAGGGGTTCAAAAACTCAACATATCTAAATAACATTGTCGGAAACATCAATATAGCACTACCAAAAATGATAGGCATAACACCAGAGTGGTTCACACGCAAAGGCATATAGGTTGTTTGTCCTTTTGAAGTTTTGTGTCCAACCATGCGTGAAGCATATTTTACCGGAATCTTACGGATTCCGAGAGTTAGACATATTGCCAGAGCACAAACTATTAGGAAAAAAGCGATAAGAAGCAATACATGTATAATTGTAAAACTTTGACCAGCACCAGGAGTCGTAGAATAAACGAGTTTTATCATAGCAGCAATAGCAGCAGGCATTCTATTTATAATATTTGCTGCAATAATCATGGAAATTCCATTACCAATACCTCTTGCAGTAATCTGTTCACCAAGCCACATTAAGATAAGAGTTCCCGCAAGAAGAATTATAACTGTTGTTATCTCAAAAGTAAGACCCGGATTAATGACAATCTGAATATTAGGCAATCCAAGTTTCCCCGGATTTTCCATACTTTTTGCCAACATAGTTCCCTGAATAAGGCATATAAATACAGCCAAATAACGAGTATATTGTGTGATTTTCTGTCTGCCGTCTTCACCTTCTCTTGAAAGTCTCTCAAGAAAAGGCATTACAGGAGTCATCAACTGCATGATTATACTAGCAGAAATATATGGCATAATACCAAGAGCTGCAATTGCAAATTTCTGCAAAGCACCACCACTAAAAATATTGAGAATACCAACAACTCCACTGGAAGTAGAATTTTTTGTTAACGACTCAAAAAGAGATGCCAAAGCTTCCGGATCAATATTTGGAACAGGGATTGTTGCCGCAAGACGACAGACAGCAAGCACCAAAAAAGTAAAAATAATTTTCTTTCGTAATTCCGGAATTTTTAAGCTATTCGCAAATGCACCTAACATATACTTATTCCTAGTTTTGAGGGGTTAAATAGTTTGACATGTTCCGCCAGCAGCTTCTACTTTCTTTTGTGTGGCCACCGTAAATTTTTGTGCAACGATTGTAAATGGTTTAGTAATTTCTCCATCTGCCAGAACTTTCAAACCGGCATTGTCTCTGTCATTAATAAGACCTTTACTTACGAGCAAGGCTTTATCTATTTTTTCCTCAGTTCCTTCAAAAGATCTTTCTATCGTTTTAAGATTAATAATAGTATATTCTTTGCGATTGAAATTTTTGAATCCTCTTTTGGGAAGGCGTCTAAAAAGAGGTAATTGTCCTCCTTCAAAATAAGATCTTTTTTTAGATCCTGATCTTGAACCATATCCATTTTCTCCACGACCGGCAGTTTTACCATAACCGGAAGCATCGCCTCTTCCAATTCTCTTACGACTTTGTCGCTTATCTGTATTTTTTAATGTGTATAACTTCATAATTTTCCTCTATAAGGTATCTTTCAAAAATATTATTTTTTTGTTTTCAGTCCACGTTTCTCAAAAATTTCATCTTTACTATGAATATTTTTAAGTGCTTTTATTGTTGCTTTTACAACATTAATAGGATTGTTAGAACCCATTGATTTTGTCAGAACATCTCTCACTCCAACAAGATCAAGAACAGCGCGAACACCACCTCCAGCAATAAGTCCTGTTCCCTCAGAAGCAGGCTTCATAAATACATGAGCCCCTCTGAATTTTGCTTCCATTGTATGATAAATAGTCCTTCCGGAGAGGGGAATATCTATCATTTCAGTTCTAGCCAAAGCACTACCTTTTCTTATCGCATCGGCTACTTCATTTGCTTTTCCGAAACCAATTCCTACTTTTCCATTTCTATCCCCTGCAACAACGAGTGCAGAAAAACTGAAATTTCTACCACCTTTGACAACTTTTGAACTTCTGTTGATAGATACAACAGTTTCTTCAAAAGCATCAAAATTATTTGATCTATTATTAGCCACGTTTCATCTCCTAAGTTCAACTATATAGTAATATGTATCTGGTTATATTTTAAGACCTTCATCTCTTGCAGTTTGAACAACGGCCTTTATCACTCCATGATACTTATATCCGCTTTTGTCAAAAACAACCTGTGAAATCTTTGCTTCCTTTGCTTTTTCGGCAATCAACTTTCCCAGTTTCAATCCTGTCTCAACATTTGCAGAACCACCGATCTTAGTGTCATAAGTAGAAACAGATGCCAGCGTGTGTCCGGCATTGTCATCTATAAGTTGAACATAAAGATTGGTAAGGGATTTGTATATATTCATTCTAGGTCTATCAATAGTCCCAGATATTTTTTTTCTTGCTCTCCAGCGTCTTCTCTGGAACAATTCTTTTTTTGTCTTTTTAGACATCGCGTTTTCTCCTTATCCTATTTTCTTGCCTTCTTTAATTGCAACATATTCGTCAAGATATCTAATTCCCTTTCCTTTATATGGTTCTGGGGGTTTAATACCTCGTATGGATGCTGCGGTCTGTCCAACCAAATGTTTATCATAACCTTCGATTATCATATTTGTCTGGTTTGGAGTTGTAATAGTAATTCCATCTGGACACTTAAATTTAACAGAATGTGAAAAACCGACATTAAGTTCGAGGGTATCTCCTCCCATTTTCACTTTGTATCCAACGCCTCTTATTTCAAGTTGCTTTTTAAAGCCATTTGAAACTCCGATAATCATATTATTGATGAGAGAATGTGCAAGCCCATGCATTGATTTAGCTTTTTTATCATCGCCTTTTCTTGAGACAATAATTTGACCATCCTCTTCATTTACGCTTATGTTCTCAGGAACCTCATAATCCAAGGTTCCTTTTGGACCCTCAACTTTTACCAATCGTCCTGATATTGTTACTTTTACACTTCCAGCAATTTTTATTGGCTGGGCACCTAATCTAGACATATCTTCCACCTTTAAACATTATACAATTATTAATAGACCGCATTTTCAACTTTTGACAGTCTCACAAAATTTGATACTTTTTAGTATACAGAGCAGAGTACTTCGCCACCGATTCGTTCTTTGAGAGCCATTCTACTTGAAATAACACCTTTTGATGTAGACATCACAGCAATTCCCATTCCTCCGAGAGGTTTAGGAATATTATCAGAGTCTGCATATATTCTACACGAAGGTTTGCTAATTCTTTCTAGTTTCTCAATTACAGGTTTTTCTTTATAGTATTTCAATTTGATGACTAAAGATTTATTCTTCCCCTCTCCTTCTTCGGTATATTCATCAATATAGCCTTCACCTTTCAACACTTCAGTTATTGCTTTTTTCATTTTTGATGGGGGAATAGCAACCGTCTTAAGATTTGCCATATATGCGTTTCTTATCCTTGTCAGATAATCCGCAATTGGATCATTTACATAACTCATATCACATACGCCTCGTATTGTTTACCAACTTGATTTTATTACGCCAGGAATTTGTCCATCGGAAGCAAGTTCTCTAAAACAAATTCGACATAACTTAAATTTTCTCATATATGCTCTAGCCCTGCCACAACGTCCACATCTATTATACTGACGGACCTTGAATTTAGGCTCCTTTTTGGCTTTTTCTATCAGTGCCTTTTTTGCCATTGTTATTTTTCCTAATTTTCAATTGAAATTATGTACTTTTTTTAATTCTCTCTGAATGGGAAATCAAGCATTTTCAAAAGATCATACGCTTCATCATCTGTCTGAGCAGTAGTAACGATTGTTACGTTCATTCCAATCGTATTTTTTATTTTATCCATATTTACTTCAGTGAAAATTGATTGTTCAGTTAGTCCCAAATTATAGTTTCCTGAGCCGTCGAAAGCTTTTTTAGAGAAACCTTGAAAGTCTCGAATTCCCGGGAATCCTACATTTATCAATTTGTATAGAAAGTTATACATATTCCTTTTGCGTAGTGTTACTGTTACTCCTACAGGTTGTCCCTGTCGAAGTTTAAAATTAGAAACACTAAGTCTTGCTTTGGTTGTTACAGGTTTTTGTCCGGTAATATCTTTAAAAAATTCCAATGCTTCAGTAAAAACATTTTTATCTTTTTGAGAATTTATTCCAGTATTCAAAACAACCTTAGAAATTTTTGGAACTTGCATAGGGCTTGTATAACCGCGTTTTTTCTGCAACTCGGGTTTAACTTCTTTTAGATATTTTTCCTTTAATGTCATAACGTTAATTCCTTAACTGGATTCTTTTTCAGAATTTTTATTGGACTTACGCAGATCATGCTTATCCTTATGCATAACATTGGAGATATGAATTGGTGCCTCTATCTCTATTATGCCTCCATTAGGATTATCTTGACTTTTGCGTATAGTCTTTTTTCGAAGATTTACGCCCTCAAGGATTATTCTTTGTTTTTCTTTATTTATCTGAAGGACTTTTCCTTCATCTCCTTTGCGGGCTCCAGAAATAACAACAGCCGTTTCTCCTTTTTTTAGGATATATTTTTTCATTTAAATAACCTCCGGTGCGAGAGAAATGATTTTCATATAATTTTTGGCTCGCAACTCTCTTGCAACGGGACCAAAAATTCGTGTTCCAATGGGGTTGTCTGTCTGGTCAATGAGAACTGCTGCATTGTTGTCAAAACGTAGATAAGATCCATCTTCTCGTTTTATTGGAACTGCAGTTCTTACAATGACGGCACGCACGACTTCACCTTTGCCGACTGTTCCTCTTGGTTGTGCTTCTTTTACTGTTGCGCGAACAACGTCTCCAATAATAGCAGTTCTTTTCCCCTGTTTCAGAGGATTTATCACCATTATTTTCTTCGCGCCGCTATTATCAGCAACATCAAGCAGAGTTTGCATCTGTATCATTTTAAGTATTCCTTGCTTAATTCTGGGGGTTAGGCTTTTTCAAGAATTTCCAATAACCGCCAGCGTTTCAATTTACTTAAAGGTCTAGTTTCCTGTATTTTAACCTTATCATTAAGTTTCGCGACATTTTCTTCATCATGTACATAATATCGCTTATTTTTCTTTATAGTTTTCTTATATTTCTCATGCTGTGTAGTACGCTCAACACTCACAATCAAAGTTTTATTTTGAGAGTCACTAACAACAACTCCTTCTCTAACTTTTCGTTGAGTTTCTCTTATAGCATTATCTACTGCCACTTTAGCCATATTCATACCTTTAATTTATCGAATAGTCTATTCGTTTTTAGATTTTTCTCTGGCCGTCTGTTCAGTTTCTTTTCTTGCGATATCTCTTCTTACCATTTTAATCTGAGAGGTATCTTCAAGCTGACCAGTTTGTTTCTGTATTCTTAAATGGAGCAATTCCTGTCTACTGTCCTTAACAGACTTTTTTAGTTCTTCGTTTGTCAATTCTCTAATTTCTTTGATCTTCATAGTCTATAATTCCTTAGTAATTCAGAGCTTACAATGAACTGCTTCTTGAAATAAGTTTACATTTTATGGCAAACTTATTTGTAGCAGCAGCTAATGCTTCCTTCGCAATATCCTCATTGCATCCATCAATTTCCAGCAAAACTCTTCCTGGTTTAATGACTGCAACCCATTGATCAAGAGGTCCTTTTCCTTTTCCCATACGAACTTCAAGAGGTTTTTTTGTAGTAGGTTTATCTGGAAACATTCTAATCCAAAGTTTTCCTGTTCTTTTCATATGACGAATCACGGTTACACGTGCTGCTTCTATCTGTCTGGAAGTAATTGTGCCTCGCGTCATAGCTTGCAGACCAAATTCTCCAAAATCCAACTTGTTATTACTATTTGCTTTTCCTGCGCGACTTCCTCTTTGCACCTTGCGATGCTTTACGCGTTTTGGCATTAACATTTTTACTGTCCTCCATTTCTTTATCTCTGCAAATCCATACTTTTATTCCGATTTTTCCTGCCAGGGTATTTGCTTCTGCAAATCCATATTCTACATTCTTTCTTAAAGTATGCAGAGGTACGCTTCCTGCCCTGTATTGTTCGACTCTGGCAAGCTCAGCGCCCCCCAGACGTCCCGCACATCTAATTCTAATTCCTTCAGCTCCCATATCCATGGTCATCTGCAGAGTTTTTTTCATAGCTCTTCTGAAGCTTACTCTACGCAGGAGTTGTTCCGCTATATTTTCAGCAACCAATTGTGCGTCTAATTCGGGGCGTTTTACTTCTTTTATATCTATATAAATTTCTTTTCCCTTTGTCAAAGCTGAAATTTCAGTTTTTAGGCTATCAATCTCACTTCCTTTTCGACCAATCACCAATCCTGGTCTAGCAGAGTGAACCGTGATGCGGACTCTATTTGCAAAACGTTCAATATTTATTCTTGAAATTGCTGCTTGTTGCAACTTTTTCTTTATATAATCTTTGATTCGAAGGTCTTCATGTAATAAATCGCCAAAATCTTTTTTTTCAGCGAACCATTTTGAGTTCCAATCCTTTGTCAGGGGAATTCTAAAACCTCTCGGATTTACTTTTTGTCCCACTCTATACTCCTTTTTTAAACTTAAGCTTCATCTGATAAGACAATTTTAAAATGACTTGTTCGCTTAAGGATTCGTCCCGCCATTCCTCTGGCTTTGGCAACAAATCGTTTCATTCTGGGCCCTTCATCAACTACAGCCTCTTTGACGAACAATTCTTCTACCAAAAGGTCATGATTGTTCTCTGCATTAGCGATAGCGGATTTCAAGGTTTTTTGTATCAATCTGGCTGCTTTTTTGGGAATAAACTCCAATTGTGTCAGCGCATCTTGGGCTTTTTTCCCTCTAAGCAATCTTGCTACATCCCTTGCTTTATGAGGGGAAATTCTAACATACTTTGAAATAGCTTTTACATCCATTATTGTTTTCTCGGGCTTAATTTATCTTGTTATATATTTTAGTAAAGCAGTCCAACTACTTGTTCTTTTTTTTACCATAACTTTTTGTAGCAGTAGCTCCTATTTTTACATCAATAAGACTACCATCAATAACGATCCCAGCAGAAATAAGCTTTCTTGTTTCAATAATTTGAATCATTATTTCAGGGACATTTTCATTCTTTTGTATTTCCCATACAGATTTTACTGTTACTCCGTTCATCAAACCGGCATCAAATACAACTATTCCCAGTTCATTCTGTACAGCCAACACATTGCAATGTCGTATCTTTTTATTTGTTGCGTTTGCAAAATTAAAAGATTCTTTCAACGCAAATAACTCAATCTGAATACTACTGAGTTCTTTTAGTACCTTCTTTCTGTAAGGGTTTGTATCGTTATTTTTCTTCGTAGCGAGAGATTCGAGGAAAGCAATTAAGTTATTTATTCGCATTGCCATACTCTTGAACACACTATTTTTCTCATTTAAATATTCAAATAAGATGGATAATGTCTTTGCATCTGCTTGTCGAAGACCATCATTTTCCAGAAGTAATACTGCAGTACTTCCATTTAATGATTTCAAATCCCTTTTTACATCTTTTAGTTCTTGCCAAATAACAGCATTTTTCTTTCTTGCTTCGTTTAATTGAACCTGCAGTAGCGCAATATCTATCTCAAGTTCAGAACATTTTTCTTCAGCGGCAGTGCATGCTACCTCTGCTTCTTTCAATTTGAAATTCAAACCTCCAGAATCTGAAAAAATTCTTTCCGCAAAAAAAAAACTAAAAATTACTAGCAAGGCGCTGAAGATAAGTCCTTTATTGTAGCTTGTCCAATCAAGTAAGCGTTTTTTTTTATTTTTTTCTTTCAAATTTAATAAAATATGACTCATTTTGTATTTACAGAGCCTCTGTAAAAATATTTTTGGCTCCTTGAAAACCTTTTTATGCAGGGTCTAAATAGTATGTTAATATTATTTTTTCTAACTCTCCATATTCATGACATGTTTCAAATTGGGAAAATTCCGCAATTATATTTTTGGGAGCTTTAAATAAGACCCCTTTGTTTGCTTCGGCAAGCATGTGGGTGTCATTGTAAGAATCTCCGGCTGCAAGAAGGTTAAATCCCAGATTCTTAAAATTAATAACAGCTTTTCTTTTTCCATCGGGGATTCTAATTTTATAGTCAGTAATCATCTCTTTAGGGTCTGTTATCAAAGAATGGCAAAGAAGCATAGGATAATTTAATTGTTTCATTAAAGGTTGAGCAAATTCATAAAATGTATCTGAAAGAATAACTACTTGAAAATTTTGCCTCAGCCAGTTAATAAATTTTTTTGCTCCGGGGATGGGGTTGATAGTTTTTATGACATCCTGAATATCTTTTAAAGAGAGTTTTTCTTTTTCAAGTATATTCAATCTATACTTCATCAACTTGTCATAATCATTTATATCTCTGGTTGTAAGAGATAAATCCTTTATTCCTGTTTTTTCAGCAAAAGTGATCCAGACTTCGGGAACAAGTACTCCTTCTAAATCAAGAGCTATCATTGCAGGTTTTTTTTTCATAATTACTTTTCCATTTTCAATAGACATTGCAAGAAAACCCTTTTCCACTTCCTTCGAAGACTTTTCGTACACTGTTTGTTTTCAGTTATTTTTTGAGAAAATAACACTTAAAATCATTATTAACGAGTCAGCATCCCTCTCAGATAAAATACAAAATCTTTGATTTTAAACTTCCAGATCTGTGCTAAAAGATTTTTGCTGTTTAAAAACCTTTTGTGCAGAGGTTGAATATAATCATCAAAGATTATTTAACACAAGGCAAACAAAAGAGAATAAAAAGATCGTTTTTTCTACTCCAACAGAGTTTTTAGACCTAATTTAGAGAATATTCGATCCAGTTGCAACTCTATGATAGGGTAAATCCTCTAATTGTTTTATTTTCCCACCTGGGGAATAGAGATTCCCATCAAGTTCTTCTATTGTCATGCGTTCTCCGTTCATATACTCATGGAGGCGTTTACTAAGTTCTTGAAATCGTGCTATTTGTCCGGCGAAGCGGATTTGAATGACTTCAAGTCCAAATGGTTTATATCTATGAAGCCAAAGATTACGATACGAATCCATAACCTTTTCAAGTAAATCTATAATTTTTGTTACAAATTTGCATACTTTTTTCATTTCTGTGTAATCATTTGCTGCATATGCCATATATATTTGTTCATCAAAATCTGTTTTATAGGCCATAAGTCTTGCGAGTAACCATGCATGTCTAATACTACCCGTATTACAATCTTCTATATATGGTTTGAGTTCTTTACTCAACTTTGTATATTTTATTGCCATTAAATCTAGATCTATTTCCCCTTGGATTCTCATATTGCTTAAGTAAATTCCAAGAAGTGGGTCATCCCAGAGCAAGGGACCGGGAGCGAGATAATCATTTAACTTTCCAGCCAGAATATGAGCTTCGTAATCTCCTTCACATACAGCTTTAAATCTTGCAGAAAGATCTTCCTTCAAGATATTCCCGTTGGAGTAGGCCTTTTCTGCCACATAAGCTAACCCTGCAAACGCAGAATCAAAATCACAATATGCTCCATCATCTCCCCACATTGTAAAGATTATTTCTTTAACATTTTTCTCTATACATGCTTCAATGCATGGAATTGCTGTTTTTTTGGTTGTCGTATGATCATACCATACTTTTTTCCATGTCCATACACCGGAAGCCATAATAGGTTCATGATTCATAGCACGGTGACGCTCTATCCAATCGGCATAAAATTCTTTATCATCGTGATAATAATCCCAGTAAACCAGTTGAGATTTTTCAGGTATTTTGGCTATAATTTCTTCAGGGATATCAGATTTTTTATCGTAATAATCTCCGGTTTTACTTCCCATTCTAAAGTACATATCGGACCAGAGCATTGGTTTCATCTGATTTTTTTCACAGATCTCTGTTACTTTTTTCAAATGTTCATTAAAAATATCAAAATTTGTTTTATACCCATTTTTATCAAGGAATTGTCCTCTTCCTAAATCATGAGTTTCGTCCATTCCAATATGAATACGATGAGTACTGAATGTATCACTCCAGAATTCGATCATTTTTTCTATCAATTCGTAGGTCTTTTTTTCTCCTGCAAGCAATACGGAGGGAGTATCTTTTACATCTTCATAAGTTTTCCATTTAAGGATTTGTTCTAGATGTCCTAGGGTTTGAATGCATGGAATGAGTTCTATACCCAAACGAGATGCATATTCATCAAGTTCCAGCAATTCATCTTGGGAATAGGGACCACGCATATAACCAAAAAAGTCTTCTTCGGGGAGTTCGTAGGTATCTTCTGTATAAAGCATAGCCTGGTTATAACCGAGCAGAGCAAGACAACGGAGCCAGTTACGAAGATGACTTACTTTGATTACAGCATTTCTGGAACAATCTAGCATTATTCCGAAAGTATCAAAATTATTGAATTCGACATATGGTTTTCCTTCCTTTACTGCTCCAGAAAGAAGAGATCCTACTGCTCTGGCTGCTTCACGCAAACTCGAATATGTTATCAGAGCTTCATTTTTTTTCAATATAATTTCAAAGGTCTTTTGTTTTGGAACCTTTTTGAATTTCAGTTTTATCTTACCACATTCTTCCTTGCAGACAGGATACTCTTCTTCTATGGCTTCAAGGAGGACTCGCAACTTATTTTCTACAGCATTTTTATTCCAATGCAAAGTATTTTTTACAAATTTAAGATCTTCCATAATCAAGTCCTCTTGGTAATTATAATTTTTATATTAATTCAGCGATTTGTACGGCATTCAGTGCAGCCCCTTTGAGTAATTGATCTCCACTTATAAAGATATCCAGAGCCTTATTTCCGTCAACAGAAAGATCCTGTCTTATTCTTCCGGCGAGGACATCATCCTTTCCAGACGCATCAATGGGCATAGGATAGGTATTTTCATTAATATTATCACATAATTCAACTCCGGGAGCGGACTTCAGTATTCGTTTTGCATCTTCAGGAGTAATTACATTTTCAAATTCGAGATTCAATGCTTCTGAATGTGCTCTGAGCACAGGAACTCTTACACATGTACATGAGACTTTTAAACTTGGATGATGCATTATTTTTCTAGTTTCGTGTAACATTTTCATTTCTTCTTCTGTATAACCATTCTCTTTAAAATCTGCGATGTGAGGTATAAGGTTAAAAGCGATTCTATGTGCAAATGCTTGCGGTTTTATTGCTTCAGCGCTAAGGATCTGCTGTGTTTGAGCTTCAAGTTCATGCATTCCTTTTGCTCCAGCTCCACTTGTAGCCTGGTATGTCGATGCAACAAGACGTTTTAATTGTTTTTCTTTGTGTAATGGATAGACAACCACAACCATAATAATAGTGGAACAGTTTGGATTTGCAATAATGCCCTTATGTTTTTTCACATCTTCACCATTCACTTCTGGTACAACCAGAGGGACGTCATCATCCATTCTAAAAGCACTCGAATTATCAATTACTACGGCACCTGCATTCACAGCAGATGGAGCAAATTCTTTAGAACGCCCTCCTCCGGCACTGAACAAGGCAATATCAATATTTTTAAAAGAATCATGTTTCAATTCCTCTACAACAATTTGCTCACCTTTAAAATTGAGTTTTTTACCTGCTGAACGATGGGATGCAAGCAAGCGTATGTTTTTTACAGGAAAATTACGACTTTCCAGAATATTAAGTAGATCTGCTCCGACTGCTCCAGCGACATCATGAAGTCGGCATTTTCCTCGCCCGGCACGCCGAAG
>JAYEIY010000124.1:0-12251 GCA_034660375.1 Verrucomicrobiota bacterium | reverse complement strand
CCCACCGCGATGCGGTGGGCTACGGTGAATATCCCCGGTGGGGATAAAACGGATATTCTTTTTTAAGAATTGACCTTAGATGAGGTGGAATAATATCCTGGATAAAAAAAAGGGAATCTGAGTTGCTCGATAACTTGGAGCTCTGGTCCCCATTGAAATTAGTATTTTTTCGGGCTCATGTTGAATTGTTACCTGTTGGGGTAAAGGTTGATCATTCGTCTTTCTTTCCCGTCGCCGATCAATAAAACCATCCAGACCTATAGTCTCAACTCTATCAGCAAAAGATTTAAATGTATTATAGTTAATATCCAAAGAATCCGCAATTGCCTGTCGACTGGCAGCAAGTAAATACAAAACTCAATAATCTTTTCACTACCGTAGTCCCCATTAAAGTTTTGGCTTTTTGGAGTCTCTGATTTGAATACTTTTTTGAAAACTTAAGCTGCCGGCAATCTATCATCTTTTTCTGCTCCTTTTATATATCACTAAATATTAAAAACTATAACCCTATGGTTTATCTAGTTAAATAAGGTAACTAAGAAAGATAAAAATATGAGTATTTTTGGTGATTTATATAAAATTCATTCAATCTTTTATATTGGCAATTTTAAAGGCAGAACTTATGGGACGAGGTACTAGAGATACTGAATGAAAAGTTTTTTTGCTGTTTAAAAAGCTTTTCGTGGATGGTCTAATTTGCCAAGGAAAAAGATTATAATATTCTATGCTACATAACTAAAACGTATCCCATTCTTCCGAGTTACTATTTCCTTTTTTGACAAGGATTTCAATCTTTTTTTCTGCTTTATTGAGTTCTTTTCTGCAGAAATCTGACAATTTAATTCCTTTCTCAAATTTCTTCATACTTGTTTCAAGGGGAAGTTTGCCACTTTCCATTTCACTCACTATTGTTTCGAGCTGGGCTATTGCATCTTCTAGTTTTATATCATTCTCATTTTTTTTTTTCTCTTCAACCATAACATTCTCCTATTTTTTATTCAACATAGAGTAAAATAAAATGTTATTTGAAGAAACAGTTTATAGACATTCCTGTCTGTCAAGCTCAAATAACATTTTCTCGCAGGCAGGAATGCCTACGCTACTTACATTTTGCACTACTCTATTTCTTCAACTTTTAATTTTATCTGTCCATTAGCAAGAATGGCTCTAAGAATATCCTCTTTTTGGAGTTCTTCAGAATCCATTATCGCTTTTCCTGTTTTCTCTGAGATAAGGACAGAATATCCACGTTTCAGGACCCTTTTCGGACTCAGAGCCATCATGGTATCCTGGAAACGAAGAAATTTATTAGATTTTTCATTAAATGTATTAAGAAGCGAATTTTTCATTCTATTACAATTTTCATCTATCTGCTGTGCGTAGATTTTGATGAGATTAGCCGGTTCTCTAAAAACATAACTCTTAGCAGCAACTTCGTACCTACTTCTGTAATTATTATATATCAACTGCACTAAATTAAGCAATTGTCTTCGTAGATTTTCGATATTCGACAGATATTCTGTTTTACTCCCTATTACAAGCTCGGCTGCTGCCGAAGGGGTCGGAACACGCAGATCAGCAGCAAGATCACAGATTGTTGTATCAATTTCATGTCCAACAGCACTGATAACAGGAATTGCGGAGTCCGCAACTGCCCTTGCAACAATTTCTTCATTAAATGACCATAGATCTTCGATGCTCCCCCCTCCCCTCGTAACAACAATGACATCACAAGAATTATTTTGATTCAAATATCTAATTCCTTCTGAAACTTCTCTGGCTGCTCTATCTCCCTGCACCGAAGATGGATAGATTCGGATGTGTATGTTGGAAAATCTTCTATCTATTATCTGCAGAAAATCTCTTATTGCAGCTCCGGTTGGAGAAGTAATCACTCCCACGCAACGTGGAATTTGAGGAATTTGTTTTTTTCTATTCTGCTCAAAAAGACCTTCAAGAAACAACTTGTTTTTTAATTCTTCAAATTTTTGTAGGAGAACTCCAAGTCCTTTCGTTCTCAAGGTATTTACGTTAAGCTGAAACTGTCCTCTGTTCTCATAAATACTAAGTCTTCCGCAGGCTTCTATTTCAATTCCATTACTCAACCTCATATTTCTTGCTCTGGAGGCTCCTCCGAAAAAAGTACAGCTTATCTGCGCACGAGCATCTTTAAGGACAAAATATACGTGTCCTGACCGATGAATAAGTAAGTTACTTACTTCTCCTGTAATCCAAAGGGAAGGGAATGCTTTCTCCAAAAGCAATCTGCTTCCCATATTGATTTCAGTAACTGTATAGACCTTGCGTTCTGTGGATGCTGGAGTAGATGAATTTATATTTTGAGATAAAAATGGTTGCAACATATAAGTATGTAGAAAGTTTTATAAAAATAATTGTTTTTGAAGAATATAATTTATTAAAACCTTATTTCTATCAAAATCCTTAAAAAATCATAGTTTTTCTAACAAATTAGCAAAAGTAGATTGCATTATTATTTTTTATGGTTAATTTCATCGCGTGAATGAAAAAAAAATGTCTATTTAGAGCCTGCACAAAAAGGTTTTCAAAGAGACAAAAACTTTTTCGCACAGGCTCTACAGGTTCAAAATCAAATATTTTACACTCTAACTTAAATAACCGGTTTTGCCGGAACTAGTAAGAACTGGGAGTAGAATATTCATTCCCAAATAAAACATAAAAATACAAATTCCTATAATATTAAAAAATCACATACAGGAGTTAAGATGACAAAGAAAATACAAGCTGATGATAGAGATTGGACTTCCAAACTCAAGGGTGAAAAAAAAGAAAGATATGAACAGTTAATTGATTTACAGGAAGAATTACTGAATCAGATTGAAGATTTTTCTGTTGATTATCTTATTCACGAAAAAGAGACAGGACTTGATTCTGCGGATTTGGGAAGTGAAAGCTATAATAAAGACATAGGTCTTCAACTTATTTCAAATGAAGAAAAAGAACTCATTTTGATAAATGATGCTATTCAGAGGCTTAAAGATAAAACCTATGGAAAATGCATCGATTGTAAAAAAACAATTGAAAAGGGACGTCTTGATGCCCTCCCTTATGCTAAACTCTGCATAGTTCATAAGGAAGAAAGAGAAAAAAGAGAAAAATTTGGTAATCTGGATAACAAGATATTAACAGAGTAGAGATACGGAACCATAACAAAGATATGATTATGACTGCTGACATTCCGAATAAAGAAAATATTTCCAATTCTTTGGCAAATCGTAATATATCTTTGCTTGTAGTTCTTCCACTTATCGTCTTAGATCAGCTAACTAAATTTTTAATAAACAAAACAATAACTATTTCTCACGAGAAAATAGTTGTTATTCCGAATTTTTTTCATATAGTCCATGTTCGTAATCGAGGGGCTGCGTGGGGAATGTTTTCCAATTACGGTATTATTCTTCTTGCACTTTCATTTATTTTTCTTTTCTTTATTTTATATTATCAGAAGAATCTCATTGAAAATCGCAAATCTTTTCAATGGGCACTTTCCCTCATTACCGCCGGAATAATCGGAAACTTAATTGACCGTATGTTTTATGGTGAAGTAATTGATTTTCTTTGCTTCTTTTACAAAAATTTTCAATGGCCTTCATTTAATGTAGCCGACAGTTCTATTTGTGTAGGAGTAGGCATTTATATTTTATTTTCTTTCCTAAACCCAAAAGACAGTGAGGAAAACGAGAAACTGGAAAAAATTAACAACATCAAATAATGTATTCAAAGATACCATTACTTGCAATTTTAGGACCAACGGCATCCGGAAAAAGCTCCCTATCACTAAAGCTGGCAAAAAGAATCAATAGTGAAATTATATCCTGTGATTCAATGCAAATATATAAAGGTCTCAATATCGGAACAGCTACCCCTTCCAAAAAACAACTTAAAGAAATTCCACACTATTTCATAAATTCTCTTGAAATTAATCAAAAATTCGATGCAAATATTTTTGCAACACGGGCAAAAAAGATAATTGCTGATATAAAAAAGCGCAAAAAAGTCCCTATTCTAACTGGGGGGACTGGTCTTTACGCAAAAATTCTCCTTTATGGAGTAAAACTTCCTCCCTCAAATAAAAAAATTGCCTCCGACCTCCTAGAACTATCGAAAAGCAAAATATCCTATAAAAAAATTTGTGACGAATTGAAAAAAAAAGATTTACAATCATTCAAAGATGCAAAAAAAAACAAAAGAAGAATTCTGCGAGCATTAGAAATAATACGTATTACTGGCAAACCTATTTCAAATAATTTTAATAAATCAATACCGGATCCTGACTTAAATATAAAGGAATGGATACTAATTCACCCCCCAGAAAAATTACGCCAAAGAATCCGAGAAAGGACGTATGAAATGCTCAAAAATGGCTGGATAGAAGAAACGAAAAAACTTATAGCTACCGATTTCTTCTCCAGTCCAACAGCCCGTCAAGCACTCGGATACAAATATATTGCAGATTATCTGAAAGGGGATATTAAAACATTTGAAGAACTCGCAGAAAAAATAATTGTAATGACAGGGCGATATGCAAAAAAACAGCGTACCTGGTTCAGAAATCAACACCCCAAAGCAAACATAGTTAATCCCGAAGAATATTCAGAAGATGAATTGATAAACCTTATTCTGAAAGATGCTTCTTTACCAAAACTTATGCATAAACTAATATAAATTTTGATAAATGAGGAATAAGTGAATAAATGCCACATGGGTTTCCTGTAACCGATTAGAGAAGGGTTTGCAGAAAATCAGGAATTAGCCAGGAATTCGTCAATGGGGATGTATTCAGTTTAGGATTGCAGGGGCAGTCTGCCGCAGCAATCCATCATCCCTTCATCATCCCTTCCTGGTAGAAAATATAAAGTCTTTTCAAGAGATTTCAGCCAGTATTGTAGTGGCAAAAGATATTTTTACTTAGCTTACTTATTTGATAATATATTGTAATATTGGATCAAATAATAATCCAATTATCTCCCCTCTTCTACAAGGTTTTATTTTACTTTGATAGCTTAATTCTAAATCAATTTTTAATGATTTGAGTTTAGATATAACTTGATCTAAATTTTCCTCTTTGGGTGATTCAGGCTCATTAATATCTTCTGCAATTTTATGCGTTAAGATTAAAGCTGAAATTTCTGCACGATTGATCAGGTTTTCAGTCTGTAATATCCACAGATCTAGTATATCATCTCCTTTGATTGCCACATTGTGAAATTCCTTAAATATTATCAACGCTTTTTTATAATTGATCAATTGATTATAACAATTATCCAACTCAAGTTGCAGATTTCCTTCTGTTGCTAACTTTTCTAGAGTAATTTGAATATGCTTATCTGGGGTTTCAAATATGCACGTATTAAAACCAAGAGAAGCTGTATATGAAAAAAGTACATTTCCAGCAATTAATTCGCAAGTATCAAAAAAGTTTATAATTTCAATCCCAAAAAGCTTTAATGTTAAGAACTTTTGAAATTCAACTAACCCTCCTTTTGAATTTTGGGAAACAAATTCAGGTATCATAATCTGTGCTAATTGCATTTCATAAGGAAATAAATGAACCGTCCAACTTGTTAAAACATAACCATCGCAATTATTACTCATATACTCATTAAACCACCCTAATGAATTAAGAGTATGAAGTTTATTTCGTAGTGAGAAGACATTATCACCATAAGATGCGGATGCTGAGCAACCAACAACTTTAAAACCTTGTGACTTCAAAAACTGTGAACTATAGAACGGGTTGACTATTGCTTGATCTTTATCCAAAAATAGAAAATCTTTGTATTTCTCTTTTGTTGAATTAGAGAGCTCTGTTAATGAGCATAACTTATCTATTTCCCAATCCCAAACTTTATCTCCATGATATTTTGTTTGATACATCCAATCAAATAACATAATTTCTTTTGGAAGCATCTCCAACATCTCATCATGCTTCATAACCATATCAGCCCATATAATCGGGGTAATCTTTTGTTCAATAAGAGGTTTTGTTAATTTTAGGAGATGTTGCGTAAAAAGGTCTGATATTGAATGTGTTTTCATATACTCTTTACACTCACCATCACAATACTTCCCACCCAGCGCCCATGCTTCATCGCAACCTAAATGAAAATGGGTAATATTCCCAAAAAATTCCACATATTCAGCTATTAATTTGTTTAAAAATGTATGAACATCGGGATTAAGAGGACAATATAATTCAATAAATCCTGGATGGTCAGCTAAATGAAAATATTGTTTATGTTTTAACACATACGCGTTATGAGCCATTGTTTGCAAGAGAGGAATGTTATTTAATCCTAATTCAGAACTATAATCTAATATTGATTTAAATTCAGTTTTGGTAAAAGCTTCAACTGCCGCGACATCTGGACATGTATCAAAAACAACAGCATCCTCTATTTCCCAAATAATTGTATCATAATTATTTTCAGCCAATATTTTCAACCATTTCTTTAAATACTTTTCGGTACAATGACCAACTGTTAAATTAAATTGAAATGCAATCATAATTATTTCCTTTTTTATTCCCACAAGTGGGTTTAATACTTCGCCCCTTAGGGCTTGAATATTTTGAATTTAACCTTATAGAGAGATCTTTTCGCAAAGCGAATTTTAGCCTAAGCGAATGAGGTATTTCATTCAAACATTGGTTTATCGCCAATTTTTGTTAGTCTGACTTCTGTCAATAGATGATTATAAACCCTAAAATAGGCTGATGTTGTTTTTGATGGTAGAACAAAGTCAACATATTTACCTTCTGGGGTTCCACGAACAGTAATAGTTTTTAAATATTTTCCATTTATATCATTAAAAAATATATTTACGACTGAATATCTACCATTACGAGTTCCACGTGCATAGAGTCGATAAGTTCCATCTGAAGATAAAGGAAATTTTTCTCCAACACTTCCATAAGCAGTATCAAATAGATATTTATCTTTTTCATTATCCAATAATAATCCACCCCGCAAAATCTCTTTCCAGCCAGCATAGTTGTGTGATCCATATCTAAAATCTGGATTACAATTAATAGCGCCCTCGTCTGGACACAATCCAAATTCTATATTGTCAAGTTCCATCCCGTTTGCTAGATTATAGTTATTGAAAATAAGTTGCATATATGCGGCTTTAGGTGGTGAATGAAATACACTGGTGTATTCTTTCCATTGATTTGAGACCAAACAAAGATGCGTTGCCTGAATGGGTCTAGGAATACTTTTCCCATCAGTATCAAAGAAAAGAATTGCCCAGCGCCATAAGATGTTTTTTGATACAACCTGAACAGTATCAATACGTGGATTTTTTTCAATAACATCATCACCAATAACTTTAGCCTTAAATGTTAATTTATATTTTAATTTAGGTTTAATTGGAATTTTCTTAAAGCGAAAACTTCCTGTAATACCTTGCTTAAAAATAACTCTTTGTCCCTGTTTATCATTGATATTTGACTCAAGAGTTACCCCCTTTGGTACGGCTTTTTCAAAGTAGTAATTAATTTTTTCTTTTTCAAAACCATCTCCAATAATTTCTTCGCATACTTCATCTTTTGCAGTTAACGATAAAAGAGAAAAAAACAGTCCAACGGTAGCCAATATTTTTATTAATTTCATAATGTAAATTCCTTATTTAAAATTGAGGGGATGCATTCTATACCCAGAAAATGTAGATCCTTTGTATGTGCTTTCCTCTTTAAAATTGCTCTCATGTTTATTTATTCGAGAAAAAAGTCCTTCCAAAGAAATTTTTCCTTTTTTATTCTTAATATCATCTATAGGAATCGTCACAATTGCCTGCCAACCATTTTTGGTTTTAGAGCCTTTGACACTCCAGTTGCTATTCCATTGGCCATTCCACTCTTTTGCATCATATTTATTGCCATTTAAGTCAAAGGAAAATAAATACGTGTCACCTTTTGTACCATTTCGTAATAAAATATCAAAACGCTCACCTAGTGGAAAGCACTCTTTATCTGCTTTTTTTATAACAGTTATTTCTCCTGGCTTAGAATCAAAAGCATATATTTTAAAATAAAGATTTTTATCATCTCGCATGATTCTTAATTCCGTTTTATTTTGTGGATCATGAGGTCTCTTATATTTTCGAGGCAATTGAAAATCTTTTAATACAAGAGCTTTCAACCAATGAGGTGAGGCAAACTCTTTACTAGCAATAAAGGCTTCAGGGATTGAAGGAATCATTAAGCGTCCCAGTTTAGCAGCTAAATCGTCAAATCGTGACAAAATTCGTTTTATCAATATTTTAGAATCAGGATGTTTAACCATTTTTAATGCACTGGTAAGGTGAGCTCTAGCTACTTTTTCGTCTCCGGGAATAACTATATAACGATTAAAAGCACCCGATGAACTGGAGTGACACGTCTCTACTCCTTTTCTATTTTTATCATGCCAATTTTTGCCGATAACAGCAAAAAAGTTTTTCATCTCAGGAGCTGCTTCTCGAAAGGTTCGCTTATAATAATAATCTCGTAAATCAGCAACATTTTGGTTTGGATCCCAGAGCAAGCTAGAGATTACCCAAAGTTCCATACCAGTGGTATCCCAGAAATCTGAGAAGCGTCCAAAGCCATAATGAGACGTTTCCACATCCTGAAGAGTTTCACAAGAGGTAATTCCAACACCTCCGGCTTGCGCCAGTTCTCTTAAGTCGATGGCAGATGTTTCTGCTATAGCATTAAAATAACGTAAGCCATAATATTCATAAAGAGCCAGTATGGACGGCTGTTTTTTCCACTCTTCAAACCGTTTTGCCCAGTTGTGACAAGGATGCTTTGAAGTTGCATCATGTATTGGAAAACGTATATTACGCGTTGAATATGGACAATAAAGAGTCATTATTGATGGATGTACCTTAACGGCTGGTGGTTCTGCTGCATAAATATATGTTAATGTCTGAATCGGCAAACCGGGATAATCTTTCTCTAAGTTTTCAGCAAGTTTATTCAGAAACATATAAGTTTGTGTGGAACGAAAAAGTTGATCTCCCTCAGATGTCACTGACTTAGGGGATAATTTTGAACCATCCTTTAATGTAATAGGAGCTAAACATTTTTCACATTCACAACTGCGCCAAGTATCCTCATTTGAACAATTAAGCATTATGGTCTCTTCCGGAGCATTTGCAAGCATCTTCTTGGCTTCATAAATTAAAGTTTTTGAAACATCAGGATTGGAAAGGCAGGGTTGTGCGTGTCTAGAAATAACCCGTTTTCCATCAATCAAAGGAAAAAAATCTGGACGTGTTTTCATATATTTCCCAAGAAAGCCGTGCATAAAACCGCCACCAACAGCGAATATACCGCCCATTTCTTTATGTATATAATGGGAGCCCCTCATCGGAAGCCTGACAGTACTCTGTGGAGCTCCTCCATTTCTAGCTTTCCATAGATTTGTTGTATAATCAGGTACACCACCGGGGCCTGCCCAGGAACGGAACCAGAAAGTTGGTTTATGACGAAAATTAGTTTCTGTTAATGTTAAATTTGGGGTAACCGTAAAAACAGCACCGTATTCTGTGTTTGGACGACTCCAGATAATATCAGTGTTTTTTTCTAAAAACTTCCAAACACCAAATAGAGTTCCAGCTGGTTTTGCTCCAAAGATATAGATATTATCTCCCTTTTCACGTACTGCATAACCACCTGTACCTTTCAGGGCCTTTAAATCTTCTGGAAATAAATTTTGCGCCCACTTTTTACCGATGAAAATTTTTCTATTTTTATCATTAGACGGCAAAGCAAGAAGTGGGAGTTTTGCTTTGGTAATTTTCTGTAACCAAAAGAGCAGTTCTCTTGCAGCTAGGCGTTCTCGTAAATCAGGGTTTGGCATAAGTATAACTTCAGCCTCTGCTCTTCCATTAGAAGTCAAAACTTGCGAATATAGCAGTTGTGATGATATAAAAAACAATATAAATAGTAAGTATTTCATAAGTTATTTTTTCTCCGTTTTAATCTGTTTTAGTGAAAATTTTCCTATTTTGCCTTTACTGAAAAAAAACTGAATATATGCGATATTAGCAGGAGTTGAAAATGTTTTATTTCGAATTCGTTTTACATTAATACGCATCATATCAGCATCATAGAAAAACATTTCTGGAATATTTGCCATACCGGCAAAGATATATTTTCCCAGAGCAATGGGAACGGGGTCGGTCAGAGCATAGCCACCGGGGTTTATATTAAGTTTTGTTACACCTTTTTCTTTAATTAATTGAGCTCTATTCAACTCACTCCATCCGGAATAATCAAATTCAGCACCCAAAAAATCACTATTAATTAAAATATTATCTGATATTATTTTAATCACTTTAATATCTCGAATTAGTATTGAGTTTCCCTCTGTGCCATTTGAAAAAATAATTTGCAACTTTGCGGCAGTTTTAGGAGTGTAGAAAGTTTGTTGATAGTTGTGCCAATCAGCAGAAAAACAACGTTGCCAACTATTTTTTAAATATCCTTCATAAGGAAGTCGACCTTTAGAGTCTAAAATCCTAATCTCCCATGATGGAAGCTTACTATTATCATCAAATATATTTAATTTGGACTTGTTATCTATTCCAGACACTTTTACCTGAAAACTAAGCTTATATCGAATATGAGGTTCCACAGGTATATCTTTCAGAAATACATTAATTCTATTCTTTGATTGTAAGCTAAGAACAGAGACATCTCGTGTTTCTATAACCTTAACTCCAGAAGGAACCTTTCCAGCAATACAGTCAGAAAAATTTTTAGCTTTGAAGACTACATTATTCTCTCCGGCAATAGTTTTCATAGTCAAGCTTAATACTAGAAATAAAACGATATATTTCATTTTTTCAAGGGCAATCATATTTACAATCCCCTCTTCTCTTCTCATATACTTTGATAATAACATTAAATCTCCTTATTTTTTATATTAGATCCATTTATTCAAGCATTAATATGCTATATAGAACATATTTTCGTCGTTGGGAATAATACGTGTCCACGGTACCATAATTGGACGAACCCGGGCTGTATTTTGTCAATATAGGTCTATTAGCTATATAACTAAGATTTTGATAGAACCATCCATCCCTACTGAGCGTAAGGTTTTTACTATGGACATTTTCTTTATTCGCCATAATATGGCTTTCTTCTGATGTTTTTTTGCTCGGTATTCGACTGTAAAATAAGTTACTGTGCATCATAAACTTCTTTTAAATAGTTGTTCAATTATAGGTGTAATTGCATCTGCCCAAATAATATAACCAGGTTCAGCTGGGTGGAGTCCGTCTGGCATAATTTCTGAAGTAATTAAGCCATCTTCATCCATTAGTTTATCATTAATATTTAGATAAAAAATATTTTTATTATTAGCTAATAACTTTGTTTTCATATTTACTTGGTCAACTTTGTCACGAATATCATCTCCAAGTTTGTTACGTTGAAAAATTCCCATAAGAACTATCTTGCTATTAGGTGATTTCTGCAAAAGTGCTTTTAAGCACAGGGCAGTACCATCTACTACATATTCAGGAGAAAAACCATTTGCTAAATTATTTGTCCCAATTAAAAGAACTATAACTTTAGGGTTGATTTGGTCAAAAACACCATTAACAATACGCCAATGAAGATTTTGTACCCAATCACCGCCAATTCCAAGATTCGCTGGAGTATATTTTTTAAATTTCTCATCCAAAAGATCCCCCCAACTTGCAGTGATAGAGTCGCCAATAAAGACTAAACTTGGGTTATTTTTTAACATAAATTTGCAGTGTGAATTATGTGAATCTAGGTATCCCTTATCAAAAACGCCATCACGTCTTTGTACTGGTGTTGAAATAATAGTAATGCCATTGTCACTCTTAAGTGCTGAAGTTGATATTTTAGCAAATTCATTGCTTTGAGCTTTTGTATTAAAAGCCTGAAAAATTGATTTCACCGTAATATAAGCAGCTTTTGGGCGGCGGTATTCATCAAAAGTTCCCTTATTATTAAAACATCGCGGACGCGTCATAGCTCTTGGACCTTGAAATGTGCGAATGTCGCAAAATTGCCAAAGAGAAACACCCGCAATTTTAGAATTTGAAGTGACTTCATTACAAACCAATCGTAACAGTTCTGCTTGATACTCTTCGCTCCAATATCCATTGAGCTGATCGCGAGAACCATAAATAGCCCCAGCACCAATTTCCGAAATAATAAATGGTTTCTCACCAAAACCAATGTT
>JAYEIY010000123.1:0-2476 GCA_034660375.1 Verrucomicrobiota bacterium | reverse complement strand
ATGTAAGTTATGTTTCATGATAATATTCCTTTTTTTGAATAATTTTGCTTGATTAAACAATAAGGAATATTACCTCTTTTATTCTGATTACTACGGAATTCTATTTGCTTTTTTTACTTGTTGTCTAGGCAGGAAGGTGTGAGGTCTGAATGACATGAAAATCTATTTTTTACTTTTTGCCGGTGATTTTGGCGGAGAGGCAACACCCGTTTTCATCTCGAACACGGCAGTTAAGCTCTCCAGCGCCGATGGTACTGCACATAAGGGTGCGGAAGAGTAGGACATCGCCGGCTTTTTTTATCTAAAGGTCTGTTCTGACAGGTTTTAATACTTGTCAGAATGGACCTTTTTTTTTGCAAATAAAATCAAAAATAAAACTATAGTATCTTATGTTTTATAATGCTTGAAAAACATTTCATTTTTTCATCATTGGTTTTTGGATAGTCGGCATTGTAATGCAGACCACGGCTTTCTTTTCTCGCAGATGCAGAATCTATTATCATTTCTGCCAGTGAGGCAATATTTCTGAGTTCTATAAGGTCAGGAGTAATGTTGAAATTCCAGTAATACTGCTCTATTTCCTGCCTGATATTACGCACACGATGTTTAGCTCGTTCAAGACGTTTCTTTGTTCGAAAAATACCTACATAGTCCCACATGAAATGTCTAATCTCATCCCAGTTATGCGATATTACCACCTGTTCATCTGAGTCTACTGCATTTCCTGGGTTCCAGGAATTTACGTTATTGAAATCTTCTTTTGGAATTGTAGGATTTGTTTCAATTAGATGTTTAGATGCATTATCTGCCGTGACCAGTGCTTCAAGCAAACTGTTGCTGGCAAGTCTATTAGCACCGTGTAAGCCTGTACAGGCAACTTCACCTATTGCATAGAAACCATTTATCCCTGTGACCCCATTGACATCTGTTTTTATTCCCCCACAGCAATAGTGAGCAGCCGGAACGACAGGAATCATATCTGTCGACATATCTATTCCATATTCGAGACATTTATCATAAATATTTGGGAAACGTCTTTTTAGAAATGTTTTTTTATGATGTGTTATGTCAAGATAAACACACTCTTCTCCGCCGTTTTTCAATTCTCGGTCAATTGCTCTTGCGACTATGTCTCGTGGAGCCAGGCTTTCAAGCTTATGATATTTATGCATGAACTCAATATATTTGTTCCCATGCCTTTTTTTAAGAACGGCACCTTCTCCACGTACAGCCTCGCTTATTAGAAAGGATTTTGCATCCGGATGATAAAGGCAGGTGGGATGAAATTGGAAAAATTCCATATTTGCGATTTCAGCATATGCTCTGTATCCCATTGCTATCCCATCTCCACTGGCAACATCAGGATTGGTTGTATATAGATACACCTTTCCGGCTCCTCCTGTTGCTAATACAACTGTATTGGATAGAAATGTATGGACGGAATTTGTCTTGCAATCAAGAATATAAGCTCCCATAGATCTGTTTTTCCCTGGTAAATCTAGTTTTTTTGAAACTATAAGATCAACAGCCATATGATTTTCTAAAATAGTAATATTTTTATGTTCTTTACATCTTTCTATGAGAGTCTCTTCTAAATGACGACCAGTAATATCACCGACATGCAGAACTCTTCTTTTACTATGTCCCCCTTCTTTTCCAAGATCATACTCGTCAGCGTTTTTATTCGTTGTTTCTATTTCGGAACGTTTTGTAAAATGAACTCCTAATTGAACTATTTTATTTATTTGTTCAGGTCCGCTATGTATTATTTGCTGTACTGCTTTTTTGTCACACAATCCTGCTCCTGCAAGGAGAGTGTCTTGTGTATGTTTTTCAAAGGAGTCTGTATCAGTGGTTACGCTAGCGATACCCCCTTGCGCATTATAGCTGTTTGAATCGGTTAGTCCTTTTTTTGTTAAAAGCATAACAGCATGCTTGTCTGCTATTTTTAAAGCTGCAAATATTCCTGCTAAACCGCTACCTATAACTAGAGCGTCAGTTTGAATACGTTTATTTTCCATTATATTACCAACTTTATTTATTTTAGATTTTCGTAGAATGAATCCATTTTTTATTATTATAAAGGTGTTGTACAATTTTAATTTTGGGTATTAAATGTTTAAAATAAAATAGTTTCCTTTCCTATAGTCTCAAATAGAATTCTAGATTAGATTAAAAAAAAATAAAAAAAGGATTTTTTTGTTGAAAAGAGTAATCATCGGACTATTGTTTGTTTCTGAAAGACAGAACGGGACGTAGCGCAGCCTGGTTAGCGCGACTGCTTTGGGAGCAGTAGGTCGTGAGTTCGAATCTCACCGTCCCGACCATCTTTCTTGTTAAAAACTTCTTTTTTTACAGATAGTTGTATTTTTAGAAATTGAGTTCTTGAATTTTATTGTTTAATAATTTTCGATTGCAAATATTTTGTGCATCCCAAATTCCCTCCAAATCTGACCCAACAATCTGACTAAAATCT
>JAYEIY010000122.1:0-12376 GCA_034660375.1 Verrucomicrobiota bacterium | reverse complement strand
GCATAAACTATAGTTTCTATCTCTGCCAACATCTTCCGCAATGTTTTTAAGAGCTCATTAATTTTGAGGGTAAGTAGGTGTGTAATTTAAATAAATGCAAGGGAGGTTAAAGTTGCTCTCGGTTCAGGTAAAATGGAAAATATCTCCGTTTTTACCCTCAAAATGCTTAAAATGATTTGCGCCGCTAGCGAAAACCAAAGTAAACTATCTTAACTCATTTATTTACCCCAAATTCTTACTTAAAAATCAGAGTTTATCGTATCGTACCCCAGAATTGAAAGTAAACTATCTTAACTCATTTATTTACCCCAAATTCTTACTTAAAAATCAGAGTTTATCGTATCGTACCCCGGAATTGAACAACCCCAATATTAAGAGACTCATGGGATTCCTTTTATTCCACCTATTGAAAAACTCAATTCAACCAGTATCTTATTAAAACAATTGACTCAACTTAACCATAAAAGGAAAATATTATGCTGAATGCTTCTGACCTGCGTAAAGGTCTAAAAATAGACATAGAAAACGAACCATGGGAAATTGTTCACTTCGAATTCCGCAAACCTGGAAAAGGACAATCCCTCTATCGCTGTAAATTAAAAAATATGATACAGGGGAATACACAAGAAATAACATACCGTTCCGTAGATAAAATAAAAAAAGCCGACATGTTTAACAAACCCATGATTTACTCCTATCAGGAAGGAGATAACTATGTTTTTATGGACTCAGAAACATACGAACAAACATATATCCACAAAGACATAATGGGAGATAACAGACTCCTTCTGAACGACGATATAGAATGCGATGTCCTTCTCTATAACGGAAAACCCATCGAAGTAATTCTCCCAAATTTCCTCGAAAAAGAAATAATAAAAACTGAACCGGGATTCAAAGGTGACACCGCGACAAATACTCTTAAACCTGCATGGATAGAAAATAACGTAGAAATACAAGTCCCTCTCTTTATAGAACAAGGCGAAAAAATAAAAATAGACACACGAACCAACGAATACGCAGAAAGGGTTTAGTATCATCCTACGTTGAACATTTACTCTTCACTGCTTTATAGAACTTGTGCAAGAACTGGGATTCTATGTTTTTACAAAAAAAAAGCCAATTCATTCAGAAAGTCAGAGATTTCTTTCATAAAAATGATTTTGTAGAAGTTTTTTCTCCTATTCTAACATCTGCACCCGCAATGGAAGATTATATTGATGCGGTTCCGGCAAAAGAAAATACATTTCTAAGAACTTCTCCCGAGCTAAATCTAAAAAGAGTTCTAGCAAAGGGTTATGATAAAATATTTGAGATAGGTCCCTGCTTCCGTCTGGGAGAATCTGGACGTTTTCACCTCGAAGAATTTCTTATGCTTGAGTGGTATCGAAGCAATGCTGACTATATGAACATTCTTGATGACACACAAAATCTACTTCGCCATATTACCACTGAACTCCAACTCCCATCCCCTCTAAAATTCTCTGACAGAGAAATAAACCTGTTTGCAGACTGGGAAATACTTAATGTAGATGAAACCTTTCAGAAACACACGGGTATCTCAGTAAAAAAAGCCCTTTCTGACGGAATTTATGAAGAATTATTAGATTCAAAAATAGAACAACATCTCGGCAGTCCTGTTCCAACAATTTTAAAAGACTACCCCCCGGAACAAGCAGCATTTGCCGTTACGAAAAATAATAATCCAACCATAGCAGAACGCTGGGAATTATATCTTGGAGGACTGGAGATAGCAAACTGTTACACAGAATTAACCGATCCGCAAATCCAGAGAAAAAGATTTGCGGACTCCGCAAAACTCCGCAAAAAAGAAGGTCGACCAATCTACCCCCTTGACAAAAAATTTCTAGCAGCAATAGATAAAGGGATCCCATCCTCAGGCGGAATTGCCCTGGGACTGGATAGACTATGCATGATTCTTTTTGATATAGACGATATTAGTAAGGTTGCATATTTTTAAAAAGTCGTTTTAAACAGTTCAGTTTTACGGTATCTATTTTGAAAAATACTATAACAAATCCTTCAGAGTCTTTTTATAGGCAGTTTTGATAGATGAAATATTTAGTTTACTTATTGATTTCTCCCCATCGGTAAATTCCAACATCATTTCTTTGGTAATTTTTCCAACAACAGCAATTGGAATATCTTTTGTAAGTTCCTGAAACTTTTCAAGGTTGTCAGGATGAACTGTAACAATAAAACGACTGTTTGTTTCTGAAAATAGGAGTTCTTCATATGATAGATTCTCTATTTTTGGGATAAGATTAATGTCCACAGTCATTCCAAGATTTCCACCGGCACAGACTTTAGCAAAACCTACCCCAAGACCTCCAAAAACCGGAGAATGCACAGAGTTGAGTAGCTCTTTATTCGTAGCCTTAGAAATGCAACTATAAATATTCAGTGCATACTTACTGTCAACCGTAGGAACATCATTGCCTACCGCTCCGAGCATCGCATAAAATTCACTGCCACCCAGCTCCCTTTTTGTTGTACCTATAACACAAACCAAATCGCCGACTTTTTTGGCATCCAAAGTTACAGCTTTGCGAATATCATCCATTTTTGCAATAGTAGAAAATAAAACAGTGGGAGGAATCGAAATCTTTTCACCCTGCAGAATAGAATCATTTTTCATGCTGTCTTTGCCGGAGATTAATGGAATTTTAAATGCTTTTGTATAATCATAGATAGCCTGATTTGCTCTAACCAACTGCGCAAGCTTATATTCTCCGTCTGGAGTCTTCTCACTCTGTACAGGATCAGGCCAACAAAAATTATCCAGTCCTGCAACTCGGGATAAATTCCCTCCTACTGCAACAGTTCTTCTCGCTGCAATATCAATAGCGGACGCCATCATATGATATGTATCAATATCAGAATATCTGGGCGTAATACCGGATGCCATAATAACACCTTCTGTACTATTGTGTTCAACCATCGCAACGGTCGCATCACTCTGAATATCACGGTCTAGACCAACAAAAGGTTTTATTACACTCAATCCTTTTACTTCGTGGTCATACTGACGTGATTTTGTCTCATTAGAACAGATATTCAAGCGAGAAAGCAATGTACAAAGGGTTTTAGAAATATCTTCAGCAGGCAATACAGGTTCATTATATACCGGATGCTTCCAAAGGGCTTTCAAATTCATCTCGGGCAAACCATCATGTAAAAATTCTAGATCTAAAAACGCAACAATTTTGCCATTATAGCGTGCTGTCAACTTTCCGCTGTCATTAAACGTCCCTAACACAGATGCTTCAACATCACGCCTTATTGCAAGTTGCTTAAACTCCTGTAAATTTTCTGGAGCAACAGCAAATGACATACGCTCCTGTGCCTCAGAGACAAAAATTTCCCAGGGATGCAATCCCTCATATTTCAATGGTGCCTTACCCAAATCAATGTCACAACCATCACATTCCTCTGCCATTTCACCAATACTTGAAGACAAACCACCAGCACCATTATCTGTCACAAAACGATAAAGCCCCTTATCCCGGGCTTCATAGATAAAATCAGACATTTTCTTCTGAGTAATAGGATCTCCTATCTGAACCGCCTGAACAGGAGAGTCCTCATGCAATTCTTCACTGGAAAAAGTCGCCCCATGAATTCCGTCTTTCCCAATCCTGCCACCAGTCATAACAATTATATCTCCAGGTAGAATCTTCTTTGTATGGGAAAGAAGACCATTAATTTCAACAGGCAAAGTACCCGCAGTACCACAGAAAACCAAAGGTTTTCCCAAGTAACGTTCATCAAAATATTCCCAACCATTCATATATGGAATCCCACTCTGATTACCCCCGTCAATGACTCCGGCATGTACTCCGTCTCTAATTCTTCTTGGATGAAGCAATCCTTTCTGAATGCTCTCTCTGGCAGTAAATGGAGATCCCAGACAATATCCCCATACGTTGAAGAGCAAGTTAGCACCCTGCCCTGTTCCCATAGGATCACGATTAACCCCGACAATTCCAGTCATAGCTCCTCCATACGGATCCAATGCAGAAGGACTATTATGCGTTTCAACTTTGTAGACAAGATTTAATCTCTCATTAAAAGCGATCACACCCGCATTATCAACAAAAACTGATACAAGCCAATCAAGCTCCTCACTTAATTCCTTTGTAGATTTCTGGATAAAACTTTTATAGCATGATTTAATTGTCTGCTTATTTCCTTTTTCATCTTCATACTCTATTGTTGCGGCAAAGATTTTATGTTTGCAGTGTTCCGACCAGGTCTGAGCTAAGACTTCGAGTTCAACATCTGTTGCATTTTCATAAAGGTCAAGTTTTTTACGCTCAGCAGCAGTTGCGGAGTCCGCAAAATAATCTTTGATTGTCTGCATTTCTTTCAGGGAGAGAGCTAAAGTTCGATTACGGCTTAATTGCGTAAGTTCTTCGTTTGGTAGATTTAGGTTAATTTCTTCAACTGCCGGTTTTACGGGCGAAAGGACCTCTGGTTTATTGATGGGAGCTGCATTTTTCAACCATTCATCACGGGACATGACAATTGAAGTTTCAATAAGCTCATTTGCCAATATATCAGAAACAATCAGTTCCATTTGTTGTTTACTCAGATTTGTAGCAGAGAAAAAATATTCTACAGAACTGTAAACTTTCTCTTTTCTGGTAAGTTTTCTATTGATAATATCAGAAAGAGCATCCTGAGCAGTTCTTCCAACGTTATCGGTAACTCCAGGAGCAAATCCAACGATAGCAATCCAGTCAAAAGATTTATCTGTAGTTTCTTTAAGGGAAACATTCTGTAAAATAGGGTTTGCAACTGCATCAGCAAAAGCAAGTGCTTCTTTTTCTGAAATATCCGCAAAAATAGAATATACATCAGCTGTTCTGATGTTTTTTATTTCAATATTAAGAAAATCTTTTATTTTTGTAATAAGCTTCATTCCTCGCGGGTCTTCTAAAGTCTCTTTAATCATAACTTCTGTTCTAAAATACATAATAATTTCCCTCAAATTAATTTTTATAAAATTTTTTTTTGTGCTAAAAAAATACAACAATATTAAGAGTAAACAAATCCTTTTCTCATATCATTATAATTTATGGTGTCGCGTATATTTCCTGTTCTATCTCGTCAAGATATTTATCTATAGGGGAATTGGAATTTTCCCCAAACACTCTAAAAAGATAATTAAAACGGATTCCAATCATAAAAAACTCTGCTTCAGTCTCATCCATAAAATTTATTATTTTTTTATATTTTCCCGTTGCCATAGAAAATTGTTTTTTTGCCTCTTTGAACTTACGGATAAAGAGTTTTTTTTTGCCAGCACTCAAGCAATTCACAGCATGAAGATAATTTTTGATGTATGGTTTTATATATTCCGGAGATTTCATATAGAGGCTAAAAATATCATTATAGAGCTTCTTTATTGCTCTTTTTGAGAAATAATCAATATTTTTATCTTTGAGAGTCTCTTCTATGGGGATATTCTTAAATCCAGGCATTCCTTCGGGAAGGATTATGGCAACCTCTATATTCTCAAGCTTTTCCAAGGATATTTTTATATCCTCTATTTTGAGAGTAAACCTACTTACGGCAGTATACTTGGAGGAGGTTCTAATATACCACTCTTGAATCGTTTCTTCTTTATTGAGTTGCCCCTTAAGAAATATTCTAAAGAAATTTTCATAAGAGGAACTTTTATTCAATGAACTGAAGAATATTTTTGGGAAATGACATTTTGCAGGCAATTCATATCTCAGACAATCAAAAATCAGGGAACAATGCTGAGCATAAAGCAGGTAAGAATATTCAAACGATGGATTTACAGGTTTTTCACATATTTCTATAATGTAGGGATGTCCATTTTTTTCAAAAAGTAATTTAGTAGCATGATAATTTGTATAATTACCACTATTTGGAAATAATTTTTCGTGATATATCCGATATATATTTGCCGCAATAAACCATTCGGGAATTTTAAGATTATGCTCAAAAGAGAGTTCATCTGATATTCGTCCCACAAGTTTTATCAAAATTCTTCTAGTATTCCATAAAAAACTTTTTTCCAGACACAAAAAATCTTTTCCCAAACTATTTGCAGACTCCGCAACAAAGAATTGACAGATGGATGGGGTAGTTTTTCTTGAAATTTTTAAAAATCGTCTCAGGACCACCTCAGATCTACATGCCAACTCCAATAATTCTTTTTTTTCAGCATCCTCACCATTTCCTGAAACCGAAATATTATAACGTTTCCTGTAAAAATCTTTTGCGTGAAGAGAACACGGTAGAAATATAGACAGACTCCAAAAAATCATAATAATAAAAAAAGATCTTTGTAAAATCAAATGTATCAAAATTCTGTCCTATTTTTTACTATTTATTAATTTATCAATAATCTCTTGCAATTTAGCAACTCTTTTTTATAGTAAAGCCTTTTAAAAAAAATACACCCTTAAAGACACAAATAACAGGAAATAATATGCCAAGAACAAAAGAAGAAAATCTAAAGAAACTCCGACGTACGCCAATCCTCATGAACTTCATAAAAAAGAATGATGCCGAATGGGATCATACACACTGGGAAGATCTTCAGCTTAAACTTCAAGAAAAAGGATATACACCAATAGATTTTAATCAAGTTGGACTTCTACTTGAAGAAAAGAAAGAAACATATTTGGCAAAAAAGTAATTTTTTTAAAGGTGCACGCGTAGCTCAGTTGGTAGAGCAGCTGACTCTTAATCAGCGGGTCTAGGGTTCGAATCCCTACGCGTGTACCATTTTCATCTCCTTGACTGACAGTCAGTTACACTGTTTCACCCCCCATCCCATTTGCAGAATTTCGATTTTATTTACTTTAATTTACTTGAACAAAACCCTGCTGCAGTAAGTCAAGTTATTTTCGTCAAAAAAAAAACAACTTATTTAATCGACAGTTAAATTTTTAAAAATTGAACTCTATTATTTAAGAGTTCTCCGATAGCAAACAGTCTTTCATCGGAAAGTTGTTTGCTTATTTTACAAAATGCTTTTCTAACTTTTTTTTGAAAGTGCCTCCTATTTTTTGTTTATTATTTCTTCGTTGCTGGATTTTCGATTGTTTGTAAAGCTCCTTTTTTTTAGTATTCACATGGTTTTGCAGGCATTTTTGGAGTGCGGTTGCGAAGCCACCGCTTTTAATTTAGCAAGCATGGCTTGCCTAGCAGTACATGCGAGAAGCTCCGCTTATCAAATATAAAGTATAATCTATTGACCATATATGATGAGGTTCTCTCGGAGAAATATGTTTGAAATCTCCACTCCCAGAGCTTCGCCCATTTGCATTTTTTTCTAATTCAGCCTGATTCCTTTTTTCAAAAAGATGATTTGTTATCAATGCAGTCAACTCTGATTTTGCCTCTTGACAAAAAGTTCCTCCAATTAGCCCCTTTTCATTTTCGAGCAAAAGCAATGGCAAAGCCCGAAATATCACAGCCCAGGGTGAATCTCTGGGTAATCTTAGATCTATCAATTAAGAGGGCTAAAAGCCCGTAATTCCTAATAGATTGAAAAATGTTTTATGGCTGGGCTTGCCTACTTTCTCGGTAGCGTAAAGATCAAAAAAAAGGCAAAAAAAGAGGAAAAACGAGAAAAAAAATTATTGCGACATCAATTTGAGATGGTGAGATTACATCAATTTGAGATGGTTGATGACACCGAGTTGCCCACGAGATTCACGAAAACCCCGGGAGAAATCTCGAAAAGTCTATTCTTCTTTTAGAGGATGCCTTGATTTCTTTGAATTCAAAAGGAAAGAGATAAAAACAAAGTAGAACTGAAGCCACTTAATTTAAAATTGGCATAATCAGTATTTAGATCATTTGGAATCCAGTCGTAACGCCCATTTATTCCAATAGCTACCTTGTCTGAATAATTCCATTCGAGACCTGCCTCAGTATATGTGCCGACTCTAATAGAATCTTTATTATCAGTATCATCATTACGCATAAAAAAACTATTACCATTACTGGCCCAGGATGCTTCAGCTTTTCTATCAATATTGGCATTCACAATTGAGATACTTGGTCCTAGCCCGAAAGTCAGATTTAGGGATTTAAATTTCTTTTTAATGGTAACGCCGATTCCTATTGTATATAAGTCAAGATCAAAGTCGTAATTCACACGGGCATTTACCTGAGACATTGGAATATCAATTTGGTTCTGTGGGGAAAAAGGGAAACGTTCAGATGTTGTATCCGGATCGGGTCCGCCTCCAGGTGCGGGGAAATTTTCATTAGTCCATTCATTTGGTGTTATATCAAACATAAAAGTTGATGTTGTTGCTGTGGCAGAAATAGTATCACTTGCAAATGCGGTTAGTAATGATAAATCAAAATCGACAGAAAGGTTACCCGATTCTATAATTTCTTTACTCATTTTGATAAGAATTCCCCGTGCATTCTGTGAATTAGTTTCAGTCTTTTCTAAAGTTGCCTTTTGGAATTCAATATTATCAAGGGTTACATTATCAATCTGGTTAATGGAATTTGCTACATTATACTGATAATTGCCTGCTCCTACATCCACAATAGAACCGTTAATGAAGACATTTTCTCCTGAAGTAAAATCAAATTGCTTTAGTTCTATGTTATCAAAACTTCTATAACTGGCACCTAAAGTAAAACTCCAATTTTCATTTTTATCTTCGGCATAGATTGAAACGGTCAGACTCATAGCAAAGACAACGAGCAGAAAGAATGTTTTTATTTTTTTCATAATATTTCTCTTTTTTTTTATATTAATTATTATTTGGGAATTGCCATTTATTATTTGTTTGACTCCAGACTCCAGTAAAGGATTTCCATCCGGAAAGTGCTATAGCATCGTCACCAGCGGAGTCGACGAAACGTATTGAAATAATACATTCTTCTACATCATTCAAGTCGTCTAATTTTACAGAAATAGTATAGTCGGTCATTCCCTTTACATATTTTGAATGATTTTCAAAACTATTCTCTGCGACTTTTTTATCTATTTTTATTTCAAGATATTTTCCTAGGGAATTAGGAATCGTTATATCACACTTGTCGAGTCCCCATTCTGCTGTAGCATTTCTTATTATAGGATTTTGATATTCAGGAACTTCTTCTGTCCCATCATCATCAGTATCTATGGCATAAAAACTCGTGCGATAGACGATTCCGAGGATATTATTTCTAATAGGAGCAAGTTCTATAAAATATTCATGTTCCGAGATTAAAGAATCTGCATATCCTTTTACATAACTTAAATCACCATCACTTTGTTTTGTTAGGACAACAGGCTGCATAACACTTTCCTGTGCAGTAATATCAAAGAGAGCCATTTTTACGTGAGAGAAATCTCCTTTGGTGGTTTTTGTCAAATTTACTCTTACGGTTTTATCATTAAAATTCAGTATAAATGGTTTATCACCGACTAAAGCCATATCAGTAACATTACTTGAGTCTATAACATATCCCCAATATCCTTTTCCTAGTTCAAAGATAGCATTTTCTCCACCAACGAGAACATAGATTGAATTGAGAGCATTCCAGGAGAAGAGGCGTCCTTCTACATAGTTCATATCTTCAATTTTTCTATTTTCTTCCGGCACATCAAATGGACCGAAAAGATTCCATCCAGTGCTGATTGGTAGATTCTTTACTTTTTCCGGGATATCTGTTCCGGAGAGCACAATTTGAGTGATTCCTTCTTCAGCAAGATTTTTCAAGTATATCCAGTATGCATAACCTGATATAAGTTCCTGTGTTTTATCATGTAATTCATAAGAGTCATTATTATAGCGGAAAATACTTCCTGCATATTTTCCTACAAAAAGTACTTCTGGGATACAATTTCTATATGGTGTACTAATCAGATTCCATCCATTATAGACTGATAAAACAACTGTTTTGAGACCACTGTTAACCGACTTAATGATTTCTATAACTACCTCTTCACTTAATATTTCGTCCATTTTTACCAATTCTTCGGCATAGGCATCCATCAATTCATGATTTACTTCAGGTTGACCATCACTTACAAGTTCGAGAAGGATTCCTTCTAATTCTACAATTTCATCCTCATCTACTACTTTATCGGAGATCATATCGTTTATTCGTCCTAATAAATTATCAGTAGTAAATACAGCAATTAAAGTTCCATTTGCGTCAGTAAGTGTTACACTTGTATTTTTGTCATTTATTTCCTGAACTGTTGCCCCGCCTGTAGTCTGCCATTCATAGAAGGAGTATCCTTCTGCCGGAATTGCAGTTACTGGCAATGGAACATTTTGGTAAAGGGTTCTAGTTCCTGTACCAATTGAGATAGAACCGCGATTTTCAGGAGTCAGGCTTGTTGTTAACTCCCATGTTTCTGGGGGTAATTCAGTAAACATAGCTTTAATAGTTGAATTCTGATTACCTGGTGTAATATAGATTTCTGTTTCTGAAGAACTACTTATCTCGGCATTACCAGAAACAAGTTGCCAACTCTTGAAATAAGAACCATTTCCAGGAACAGCAGTAACAGATAATGGTTCACCTACATTAACTGAATGTGTGCCAAGACTATAACTGGTATTTCCATTACCTAAAACTTCAATAGTTAAATCAATGCTTGTGGTTTTGCTTCCAAATAATGCAAGAACTGAAGTTGCTTCATGGAGAATAACAGTTGTTTGTTGTGCATGGGCATCAGCGATATTAACGTTCTCACTATCAGCGACCCACTCCACAAAATAGTATCCTGGGTTTGAAATAGCTTCAAGATTCACCTGACTGCCAAGACTTACATCATAAGAGCCATTTCCAGGATTCGTAGTTCCCCCCGTTGTAGTGCGAGATGAACGGGATTCCTGATAATCTTCATACAACATAGAGTCAATTTGCAAGACAACAGAGATATCTTCTTCAAAAACAGGTTGAACGGTAGCATCACTGTAAAGAACAAAAGATGCTTTAGGGGACTGTAAATCATCAATTTCTACAGAGCCTGAAATACTCCATCTAGTAAAATGATATCCTGTTTCGGGCAATGCTTCCACCTGCATCAATTCTCCTTCCTCAACTCTATATTCGCCCTCTCCTGGATTAGTAGAACCATTAAAGTTAGCAAAAACCATCAACGTTCTCTGCTGAACATTTTCAGCAAAGTGAGCTGTAACAGTAGACTCTCCACTAACAACTACATTTGTCTGGATTTCATAACTGGAATACAATATAGCCTTACCAGTAGCAATCCAACAAGAGAAATGATATCCATCGTCTGGGATAGCTGTAATCTGCATTGAACTTCCTCTTGCGAGTGTATGTAAACCTACGCCGGGATTAACAGTTCCTCCGGCTGTAGTATTCAGCGTCAAACTACTCAATGTAGGATTCGCTCGGAACCATGCGGTAACCGAAGCATTATCATCAAGAGTTACTTGAGTTTTTGTTAATTTCGAGTTATCGATACAACCATTACCGGTAATACTCCAATTTAGGAACTCATAATTTTCAATTGGAAGGGCTTCAATACTCACTGACTCTCCAGGTAAAACCTCATGATTACCAGTCCCTGGATTAACATTGCCTCCGGTATTAGCTTGTGGATTAGTATCATCTGCATCAACACCAGTTACAGCCATTGTTAACAAGACTTTAGTTTCGGCTGGATTAAATTGTGCAGTTATTGTTGAATCACCGATAATAGTGGCTGTTGTTTGTGGGTTCATTTGATCGTCTAAAGTTGCATTATTTTCCACCTTCCATCCAGCGAAGACATATCCTTCCTGTGGTATGGCATTTAATACTTTGCGTGTATATTTTCCCAGGGTATAGATTCCACGACCTGGATTGATTGAGCCACCTTCTTCAGATTTCAATATAAGAACCACGTTTTCTATCTGCTCTGTGAAACAAGCTGTAACAATCACATTTTCCTGAGCAGTTAATTTTGTAGATGGAGAACCTGGATTTTCAATAGTTCCACTTCCTGTAATGCTCCAGCCAGAGAAAACGTAATTTTCATTTGGAGTTGCTTGCAGTGTAAGAGTTGCATAGTCACTCAAGTAATAAGTACCACTTGCCGGATTAACGGTACCGCCTTCCTCAGTCTGAAGAGTAACAATATTTTTACCTTCAGTTTCTTTGTAGAAAACAGCTTTTATTTCAGCATCATCTGAAAGTGTAACCGACGTAACTGCAAGATTTGAATTTTCTATAACCGCTGAACCATCTATTATTATCCAATGTCTAAAAGTATATCCTGTATCGGGACTTGCTGTAACAGTAACCGGGACATCAGTTTCAGTAGTCACTAATGTATTACTGACAGTTCCTCCGGAAGTGAAAAGAACTGTCAAGTTTACGGTTTCAGCTTCATCGG